>JANWJP010000216.1 GCA_025451895.1 Robertmurraya sp. | reverse complement strand
GCCGGAAGTGCCACTGCTTTTTCGTCAGGATTATGTACTTTAGAAGATGCAGAAAAGCTTGTGCCACAGGTCCATTTGATAAGAAGTCCTTACAAAGGAGAAGATTAATTATGAAAATAACAGATCTCTTAACTAAAGACACCATTAATCTTTCAGTAACAAGCAAAAATAAATCCGGTGTTATTGACGAACTGATTGAAACTTTGAATGCTGCAGGAAAACTTTCCGACAAAACAGCGTTCAGAGAAGCAATCATGGCCAGAGAAGAGCAAAGTACGACCGGTGTGGGAGACGGAATTGCAATTCCGCACGCAAAAACAAGCGCCGTAAAGGCACCGGCTATCGCCTTTGGAAGATCAAAAACAGGAGCAGACTTTGATTCCCTTGACGGCAAACCGGCACACCTCATTTTTATGATAGCCGCACCCGAAGGAGCAAACAATACTCATTTAGAAGTGCTGTCACGACTGTCTTCTATCCTGTTAAATAAAGAAGTCAGCCAAAAACTGATGGAAGCTGAAACAAAAGAAGAAATCCTGGAAATTATTAACCATTTTGATAAACAAAAAGAAGAAAAAACAGCATCAACAGAAGCGAAGAAATTTATTGTCGCAGTAACTGCTTGTCCAACCGGTATCGCCCATACTTATATGGCTGCAGATTCTTTAAAAGAAAAGGGCGCAGAACTGGGAGTGGAAATTAAGGTTGAAACAAACGGAGCAAGCGGAGTGAAAAACCGCTTAACGGCAGAGGATATTGAAAGAGCCGAGGCAGTCATTATTGCTGCTGATACGAAGGTGGAAATGGATCGTTTTTCCGGAAAACCGGTCATTGAAACATCTGTTGCCGATGGCATTCGCCAGCCAGAAAAACTAATTACAAAAGCATTGCAGAAAGATGCGCCCGTCTATCGCGCAAAAGAAAGCCAGGTAAAAGAAGAACAGCCGGCGAAAAAGGGAATTGGCTCCGCCATTTACAAGCATTTAATGAATGGTGTTACCAATATGCTCCCATTCGTAGTGGGCGGAGGTATTTTAATCGCAATCAGTTTTATCTTCGGATTTAACGCGGCAAATCCGAATGACCCAACCTACCATCCGATTGCTGAAGCCTTAATGACCATCGGAGGAGGAACTGCCTTCGGATTAATGATTCCCGTTTTGGCCGGATTCATTTCCATGAGCATCGCAGACAGACCGGGATTTGCACCGGGTATGGTCGGCGGAATGCTCGCAGCTTCCGGAGGAGCAGGATTCCTCGGCGGACTTATTGCCGGATTTTTGGCAGGTTACCTGGTAGTTGGCTTGAAAAAACTTCTTGCAGGACTCCCTGCTTCCCTTGAAGGAATTAAAACCATCTTGCTTTATCCTTTACTTGGTATTGCACTGACCGGATTTATTATGGTATTTGTCATTAATCAACCAATCGGAGCATTAAACACCGCTATCACCGACTGGCTGTCAGGACTGGGCACAGCCAACGCCATCGTATTGGGAATCATTTTAGGACTGATGATGGCATTTGATATGGGCGGTCCTGTTAATAAAGCAGCATATGTCTTTGGAACAGGCCTCCTTGCAAACGGAGTTATTGAACCGATGGCGGCTGTGATGGCTGCAGGTATGGTTCCGCCTCTTGGAATTGCCATCGCAACAACCATTTTCAAAAAGAAATTTAACAAACAAGAACGTGAAGCCGGCAAAGTCAACTATATTATGGGACTCTCCTTCATCACAGAAGGCGCCATACCGTTTGCTGCAGCAGATCCGATTCGCGTAATCCCGGCACTTATGGCCGGTTCGGCAGTGGCCGGAGCCCTGTCCATGTTCTTCAGTATCGGGCTGCGTGCTCCTCACGGCGGATTGTTCGTTATCCCGCTCGTTGAAGGAGGATGGTTGCTGTATCTCCTCGCAATCATTATTGGTTCTTTAGTAACAGCTCTAATCTTGGGAGTTGTGAAAAAGCCGGTACACTAATTCATGGTAAATCCAAAATTTCGGGAGGATGCTGTACAGGCATCCTCCCTCTATTTCTCGCAAAAAATTTTTCAATCGCCCGCTGCCGGACTATATGAAATGAAATCCTGTCATCTGGCGCGATGCTGTTTTCTTCTTAATAATAAACCCCGGCTGCGTGCAGCCCTCATAAATCTCTTTGCAGATTCCTCTCTTTTTATTTAGCTGGAACCAACTGTATTCCCTTTTATTCACAAAATTGTCACAACAAATCCATTATAATGTAAATAGTATCATAGGTTTTTCCTGTAACCATACTATAAACTATTAATATAAGAAAGAACCGGCAAAAATATGAAAACTTCAAAGGATGGGATCAACAATGACCTATCAAATCATGTTCAGCTTTGATTCTAATAGATGCATCGATTGCAAAACCTGTGAAATGGCTTGTAATGCTTATTACGGTCTCAGCCATGTCCACCGGCGGAGCGTCCTTTCTTTAAAGCAGGAAAAGACAGGTCATTCCATTCATCTCTCCATGTCATGTAATCATTGCCGGAATCCCGTTTGTGTATCTGTTTGTCCGGAAAATAATTTTCAGAAACGCCGGGACGGAATTGTTGTCCATCAAGCCCATAATTGCCGGGCCTGTATGCGTTGTATCACTGCCTGCCCGTTTCATGCTCCGAAATTAAATCCGAAAACTAACCGGGCGGATAAATGCAATTTTTGCGTGGAACGGATTGACCGGGGGCTTAATCCCGTTTGTATCGAAAACTGCGTCACGGGAGCTTTAAGCACCATCATTAATGCAGATAAGCAAAACCCGGACCCTCTAAAAAATTCGGATATTCCGATCAGACGATATACAAAACCTTCTATTTTTATCATAGACAAAAAGCCCGGAAAGATTTTCTTGCGAAAGGACGAGCAGGTATGAAAAAAACTTTTCAAGAACGATTAATTTCAATACCCTTGGACCAGCTTACCTTTATCGTCCCCCTGCCAAAAAAACTCATTTATTATGAACAAGTGCTGCTTTCCATTCCATCCGTTTGGTCCGTCCAGCCGGCTCTGCTTTTTATAAAAGAAGACGGGGACATCGCCAAATTAAACAGCATGGACACAGCCTCCCGGTTAATTCAAGATCCAAATTTGACGGCCATTGTGTTATGTACGGATGATGAGGTCATTTTTAGAGAAGAAATCCTTGCGTTATTCCGGGAATGCACCCTGCCAATCATACAAATCAGAGACGGGACACTGTTGGGTCTTTTTTTGCAAACAAGCGCTCCTTTCCATCTTTACGGCCAAATCAGTACGGAATTATATCAATTTATCGACAAAGGATTTATTCAAATTGCCGAACACCTCGCAGCCGCCTTTGAAACCCCTTTGTTATATTTGGATGAAAATAGCCAACTCCTCTGGCAAAGCGGAAAAGAAAACGAACTGCGCAAAGCCCGGACCTGGGTCAATGCCCGGCAAAAACAATTGGCAAAAAATGAACCCGTCAACGCTGCAGACAATGATCCCGGTGAACCTTATGATATTTACTGTATCCATGCAGCAAACCTGGCCAGGCAAAAACTCATTGCCTCAGCAAATCTTGCGGACTGGCAAAAGCAAATGCTCGATAAACTGACCGGCCTCACTGCTTTGATGCTGCAGCTCGAAGGCATGTTCCAAGAACAGCAGCAGCAATTCCAGGAGCATTTTATTTATGACCTTCTTTACCATAAGTTCGAATCACATAAAATGATGATCAAACAAGGGAAAACCTGGGGTTGGAACCTGGAAAAACCCCATCATTTATTACTGATCGACCCAAAAATTTCCGGTTCACCGGCAGACTCAAACTGGATGGATGAAATCCTGACCCGGTTGGAAACATACGTCTCCGGCAAAAAAGAGCAATTTATTATTTTCCCATTTGAAGATCAAATTGTGGTTCTTCTTGAAGACGGGGAAATACGGACCATTCATGAAAGAAAAAAATTTGTGCTGAAAGCAGCAGCGGATTTGGAAAAAGAACTGGCAAGCCAATGGCGCAGTTTTCAATTTAAAATCGGCATCGGCAAATGGTACCGGGAAACAGCTTTCCTGAATAAAAGCTATCAGGAAGCCAAGCTTGCCTTAAGATTTGGGGAAATATGGCTTGAAGATAAAAATATTTACCATATTAAGGAGTTGGGAGGCCTCCGCCTTCTCCTCCATGTGCACGAAGAAATCTTATCGGATTATTACCGGGAATACTTGGCCCAGCTCATCGAAAGCGACAAAAATAACGGAACCGAGTATATAAAAACATTAAAAGCGTATTTTCGGCACCACGGCCTGATTAATGAAGTGGCCGAATCACTGTTTGTCCATCCGAATACATTAAGAAACCGGATTAAAAGAATCGAAGAAATCACAGGAACTGACTTGCAAAATTCGCAGGAGTTTATGAATTTAAACATTGCCATTAAAGTCCATTCCCTGCTGTCTCAATAGAGTCTTAATACGCTCTCAAATCTGAAACAACCTGTACCCGAAAAAATTCCCTGCCTGATGTTTAGCGGGGAATTTTTTTGATGCAGAAAAAATACTGCGCGCATGATAATCAAAGTCCATGAGCTGCGCGCTTTCCAAGCCATAATCAGTTTACCAACAAGAAAAGAGCGCCTTTTTCCAAGCCGCTCAAATTTCACATGACAGGACGATGACAGTTTCCACTTTATCCGTGCCTCTTAAAGCACTGTCAATAGTTCGTCAATCAATTTCCGGTCAATCGTAAATAAATGTTCTGTTAATAAAGCCATTTGCGGGTAAAAATAGTGCGTTTTGCTGTTTTGAATTTTCTCGGCAAATTTTCCAATCCAGACTCCCAAATGCTCATCCAAAAAGTTTTTTTGATCGGTTAACAATTCTTTTACTTCCGGCAATTTTCGTCCCTTAAAAAGATTCTCCGTTTTGAAAGACAAATTTGCCATGAAATCCAATTCCAAAGCGAGATGGTCATCCGCTTCGCGCGGATAATTGGCAGGAAGAAAATCATACTTGAGATAAGCTTTTCTCACTTTTAATGTATTTTCCTGAAAAAGCACAGGCTCATCTGATAAATATACAGATTCCCATGGCGGAGCAGGCATTTGTCCCGGACCAATCATTAAGTAAGTATACTCATCTTTTAATTCGTCCAAAGTTTCTTCCGGACGGACATGCACTTTTCCCTGCAGATCGGCCAACAGTTCCAAATATGTTTCCAAACTGTTGTCCCCTTCTTCAAAAAGCTTGCCGGGAACCAAGTCCCCGACCCACCCCTCCCTGAACCGTTTCACGCCACCCCACTGCGCCCAATCCCTAACTCCCTTCAAACCACCCCACCCCGCTACAACCCACACCCACACGCTATTTTCACAGCCGTTTTGTCCTCTTAAACCCTTCATGAAGACATTTTGAGATTTTTTCACAGCCATTTTGTCCACTTAAACCGTTCATGAAGACATCTTGAGCTATTTTCACAACCGTTTTGTCCGCTTAAACCCTTCATGAGGACATTTTGAGATTTTTTCACAGCCGTTTTGTCTGCTTAAAACGGTCATGAAGACATCTTGAGCTATTTTCACAACCGTTTTGTCCTCTTAAACCCTTCATGAAGACATTTTGAGATTTTTTCACAGCCATTTTGTCCACTT
>JANWJP010000215.1 GCA_025451895.1 Robertmurraya sp. | reverse complement strand
GCCTGATATCGGCGAGGGTATTCATGAAGGTGAAATCGTCAAATGGTTTGTCAAACCGGGCGATAAGGTTCAGGAAGACGATGTCCTATGTGAGGTTCAAAATGATAAAGCTGTGGTTGAAATCCCGTCCCCTGTTGAAGGGACAGTTACCGGGATTCTTGTAGAGGAAGGTGCGGTTGCAACCGTAGGAGAGGTTTTAATAACGTTTGATGCTCCCGGCTACGAAAACTTAAAGTTTAAAGGCGACGAAGAAGAAAAAGAGGAAACGAAGGCTGTTTCAGCCCCTTCGGCGAATGAACGGGTTGAAACTGAAGCGCAACCGCAAACAACGGAACCTGCCGCCGGAAAAGTTTCCGCTGAAAAAACTTCTGCTCCGGCCGGAAATCAGCGGGTGATTGCGATGCCTTCAGTAAGAAAATATGCCCGTGAGCAAGGTGTGGATATTCATCTTGTAACCGGAACCGGAAAAAACGGCAGGGTTTTAAAAGAGGATATTGACACTTTTGTTAAAGGCGGAACCGCAAAGAAAGCGGCAAGTGAGGAAGAAGTTGCCCTTCCTGCTGTTGCGGCGCCCGAGCCGGAAGGACAATATCCGGAAACACGTGAGAAAATGAGCGGAATCCGCAAGGTGATTGCGCAGGCGATGGTCCGTTCCAAGCATACATCTCCTCATGTAACGTTAATGGACGAAGTGGAAGTTTCCCAACTTGTTGCCAACCGGAAGAAATATAAAGAGGTTGCAGCAGGCAAAGGGATTAAACTGACTTTCCTTCCTTATGTAGTCAAAGCATTAACGAGTGCATTAAAGGAATATCCGATGTTGAATACGTCACTGGATGAAGAAACAAATGAAATCATCCATAAACACTATTATAATATAGGCATAGCTGCAGATACGGATAAGGGATTGTTAGTGCCGGTTATCAAGGATGCAGACAGAAAATCAATTTTTGCCCTTTCCCGGGAAATTAATGAATTAGCGGCAAAAGCCCGAGACGGAAAACTTGCTCCAAATGAAATGAAGGGAGCGACTTGCACCATTTCCAATATCGGTTCTGCCGGCGGCCAATGGTTTACACCAGTGATTAATCAACCGGAAGTTGCTATTCTCGGAATTGGCAGAATTGCAGAAAAACCTGTCGTGAAGAACGGTGAAATTGTTGCAGCACCTGTTCTTGCTCTCTCCTTAAGTTTTGATCACAGAGTTATTGACGGGGCTATGGCACAAAACGCTCTTAATCATATCAAGCGACTGTTAAATGATCCAGAATTAATGCTAATGGAGGCGTAGTAAATGGTAGTTGGAGATTTTCCAATAGAAACAGAAACTATTGTTATCGGCGCAGGCCCCGGCGGCTACGTGGCCGCCATCCGGGCAGCGCAACTTGGTCAGAAAGTGACGATTGTTGAAAAAGAAAATCTCGGCGGGGTCTGCCTCAATGTTGGATGTATTCCTTCAAAGGCGTTGATTGCTGCGGGTCACCGCTATGAAACAGCCCTTCATTCAGAAGAAATGGGAATTACTGCGGAAAATGTAAAGATTGATTTTTCCAAAGTTCAGGAATGGAAGAGTGGTATTGTAAAGAAATTGACAAGTGGTGTTGAAGGGCTTCTGAAAGGAAATAAAGTGGATATTGTCCGCGGTGAAGCCTATTTTGTTGACGGAAACACACTGCGTGTGATGAATGAAAACTCCGCCCAAACGTATACCTTTAAAAATGCCATTATTGCAACAGGCTCCCGGCCGATTGAACTTCCTGCTTTCAAATATTCGAAACGGGTGCTTGATTCAACAGGAGCATTGGCTTTAAAGGAACTTCCCAAAAAGATTGTCGTGATTGGCGGCGGCTACATAGGAACTGAGCTTGGGGGAGCTTATGCCAACTTTGGCACGGAAGTGATAATTTTGGAAGGAGCCGATGAGATTCTCGGCGGGTTTGAAAAGGCAATGACCGCCCTGGTGAAGAGAAGATTGAAGAAAAAGGGCGCACAAATTATTACGAAAGCATTTGCCAAAGGCGTTGAAGAGAAAGAAGACGGTGTTGTTGTCACCTATGAAGCGAAAGGGAAGGAAGAAAAGGTTGAGGCAGATTATGTTTTTGTCATGGTTGGCCGCAGACCGAATACGGACGAGATTGGACTTGAGCAGGCCGGAGTTGAGTTGACAGAGCGGGGATTAATAAAGATTGATAAGCAATGCCGGACGAACGTAAGCAGTATTTATGCCATTGGAGATGTAGTCGAGGGGCCGCCTCTTGCTCATAAAGCTTCCTATGAAGCTAAAATCGCCGCGGAGGCTATTGCCGGCCTTCCCTCAGAAATAGATTATATCGGCATACCGGCAGTTGTTTTTTCAGATCCTGAACTTGCATCAGTCGGTTACACGGAAAAGCAGGCCAAGGAGGAAGGGATTGAAATAAATACAGGTAAATTTCCTTTTGCTGCTAATGGCCGAGCCTTGTCACTCAATGATTCTGACGGATTCTTAAAAATAATTACCCGTAAAGAAGACGGTGTTGTGATCGGTGCTCAAATTGCCGGTCCGGGCGCTTCTGATATGATTGCTGAACTGGGACTGGCAATCGAAGCAGGAATGACGGCAGAGGATATTGCCATGACCATCCATGCCCATCCCACTTTGAGCGAAGTTGCAATGGAAGCGGCAGAAGTTGCGCTCGGGAGCCCTATTCATATTCTTAAATAAAAAATCAGGAGGCGGACTCTTACCTTGGGCCGGCCTCCTTATTATTTTGGCAGGTTTTGCTCGGACAACTCAGTGAGGGCTGCGGAAATTGGTTCAATAATTTTATCTTTTTTGTGTTCTCCCTGTACTTTGGCAATGGTCTCTTGTTTATGTAAAACAACGATGGCGGGAGATTTTTTTATTTTAAATTTTTTAAAATATCTCTCTGCTTTTTGTGGAGATAAAACAAGCATGTTTTTAAATTCCTCCGGAAATTTCTTTTTTAAATGAATAATGGCTTCGTAATAGGGAGCTTCATATTCGTATTGTCTTTCATCGGTGAAAAATATAATTTGTAGTTCCTGTTTAAATTCCAATTCGCTGTTAGCTTCTGTTTTACTGCAGGCGGCGGCAAAAAGCAGGAGGGAAGTCAGTAAAATAAGGGAGATGCCTCTCATTTCAAAGCCTCACTTTACTAATAATTTCATTTGCGGGTACCAAAATCTATCATTCATATTATCATACGGACAGATGAGAACTCCTATTGTCACGTGAATGTTATCAAATTGAAAACTTCTTTTTATATAACACTGCAAATTTTCATAATGGTGAAATATTTGGTTTTTAAACAGACTCCCCGAAAAGAGAGTTTGTATGGTAAAATAGTCACCGAGAATGTTCTTTTCAAGGGTATTTTTTTGTTTTTTTGTTTTCCTTGAAGAATCTAGAGAAAATTTGGGGGTAATTTTATGAAAAGGATGTTACTGCTTTTAGTTGCAGTTCTTCTCCTGGCCGGTTGTGGTACGCAAGGCGGAAAAAACAGTGCCGATGAAGAGAAAAAAGGAGAAAACCGCACAGAACAGCAGGCAGAGCAAGAAACAGAAAACTCAGAAAATGGTTCTGAGGATGATCCTGCTGAACAAGAAGAAAAACAGCCTGTTGAACCGATGTATCGTGTCAATCCTGTCAGTTCGTCAATTGAACCGATTGGAGATGCAAAAAAAGAGGTGGTCCTGCTTACGTTCGATGATGCACCGGATAAATACGGAGTGGAGATAGCAAAAACATTAAAAGAACTCGGTGTCAGTGCCATTTTCTTTGTCAACGGACATTTTATAAATTCGGAGGAAGGACGGGCTAAATTAAAAGAAATTTATGATATGGGCTTTCCGATCGGGAATCACACATATGGTCATGCGAATTTAAAGACGATTTCCGAAGAAAAACAGCGTGGAGAAATCGTTAAACTGAATGATTTGATTGAAGAGATTACCGGTGAACGCCCTAAATTTTTCCGTGCACCCCATGGAGCGAATACGGATTTTTCAAGGAAAGTGGTGCAAGACGAAGGAATGGTCCTCATGAATTGGACCTATGGGTATGATTATTTTCAACCTTATATGGATGCTAAAAAGTTAACTGAGGCAATGGTGACGGGTAAGGGCCCGGAAGTTGGGATTAATTACTCATTACTCAGACCAGGCGCAAATTTATTAATGCATGACCGCCAATGGACAAGCGAGGCGCTGGTTGATATTGTAAAAGGGCTTCAGGAGCAGGGCTATGAAATTCTCGATCCCGCACTTATTGAAACTTTATAAATGTTGATATTTGTACAATAAACATGAAATGGCGGTTGCATCGTTTTGCAACCGCCTTAATTTCCTTATTTTCTTTTATTAAAGTACATGACTCTGTTGTTAAACATATGAAGCTCGCCCTCTAAATGTTTTGCAATAAATTTAGCGTACTCAATGGCTTTGCCCCTGTCTCCGTAAGTGGCTGTTTCCGGCAAAGTAATTTGCACATAATATTGTTCGCGGTTATTTCCTTCCGCATCTGATACCTGTTCTTTGTCTACGCCAATCATGATTAGCTTATAACGATCATGGTTTGCTTCATGATTTGCCTCCAGGTAAAACAATTTATCTTTTCCCTCCGGCTTTTCTTTTATCTCGTATGGAAATGCTACCTCTTCATATTTCCATCCGGTCTGTTCTCCTGTTTTTGCCGAGAGTTGTTTAAACTGATTAAGCAATTCTTTAACTTCTTCTGTTGTAATTACATCCTTCGCTGCGCCGGGCACCAATTTTACGTATGCATGATTAGACATAATCCATCCCCCATTATGTAATACTAAAAGTAATGATTATGAAGTTTGGCAAAACCTCACCCTTCTTATTCTAGCATTAATCAAAAATTTGGGACAACTTTTTGTCAGAAATAGTTGTACAATTGAAAAAAAAGGGGAAATTTTGTATAATAATATTCTAAAAATATTGTTTGTTTAGGAGGGGGTTCACATGATTCCGTTTGAAAAATTGTATGATGAAATGGAAAATGCCAATGTACGTTTTATAGGTTTTACAGATGGACAAAAACGTTTTGATTTCGGCATTGTTTATACCACTTTGTTTTTCGGAAAACCCCTTGTCATTTGCTTGCAATCTAACTGTTCTGCGCTCTTTGATCCGAATGATCTCGAAAATATTGACTACATCCAATCAGCATTTAATGTTCGTGAAAAAGAAGAAGCAGCGGCTATTGCAGAATTTTTGAAATCAGAAATACCTGCAACTCCTTTTGAACCGCAATATGAATAGATAAAGAAAAAAAGAAGAAAAGCAGATCTGTCCGGATCTGCTTATTTTTTTATGATTTGGATATTAGAGGGACATATATTTATTAATTTTTATATAATTGACTAATAATAATTAAAATATGTCATACAAATTACTCTTGATTTATTAATAATGTTATATTATTATAGAATCAGGTTGAATAAAACCGTTTTCAAATCATATGAAAAAGAGGGGAATTTATTCTATGGGCACAATTGTATGCCAGACTTGTGATTCCACAATCGATTACTTCGAGGACGAAAAGGTAACCGTGCTTTATGCCAAATGCAATGGCTCATGTAAACAAAATGAAAAGAAAGAATAATAAAGGGTTTTAGATTCACAGTGCATACTCAGTAGGAGTATGCTTATTTTTTTCTTTTTATATGATTAGGCCGTGTTAAAGAGTAATGTTGATTTTGATATACTTTATTGATTAGAGTGACAGGCACGAAAACTCTTCCTAAAATGCTAAAGCATTTTAGTCAAGCGTGGGTCTGGCGCGGGGAAGTTTTCCAGAATCCTGCGGGAACAGCGAGACAGGTGAGAGCCTGGGGATACGTTTAAGGGAGCAAAGGCTAAGAACGCTACATCCTGTGGCAACGCCTTTGTGACCGGCGTCCTGCCGGCCCAAAGGCTAAGAACGCCACATCCTGTGGCAACGTCTCTGTGACCGACATTGTGTTGGCTTAAATGTTAAAAAATAGTATCGTAATATATGCAAGGGTGGAGAAACGGAGATGCAAAGCCACCGGTTATATTGACTTTTCAAAGGGAATGGCAAAATGAAAGCAATTGGCAGAATGCCAATTGCTTTATTGGAGCTCTGTTTTGTTAATAATAAACAACGGCCAATCGGGAAGGAATCTTTAAAAAATGGCTTTGTGTTCTTTTATTACGCGCAGTTTCCGTGCGTCAAAGTTCTCCGGCCCCTGGACGGGCAGTCCGACCTCGATATTTTTTTTAATATAATGCAGGTTTTCCATTGTGACAATCTCCCCGGGAATAAAGATCGGAATGCCCGGAGGATAAACCATAATGAATTCTGCGATAATCCGTCCTTCTGATTCGTCAAAAGGAACAAGTTCTGTCTCTGCATAAAATGCGTCCCTCGGTGACAGAGCCAGCACCGGGATTTCCGGAAGAAGAACCGGCCGTTCCTCTTTTTTTTGATTTTTAGTGTTGTTTTTGGAGAGCTCCTTAAGTGCTTCAACCAATATTTTGCCTTCTTTTTCAGTGTCACCCGGGGTCACAAGACAAAGAATATTATATAAATCGGACAGCTCTACTTCGATATTATAGTTCTCCCTTAACCATTTCTCGGCCTCATATCCGCTGATTCCCAGCTCTTTTACGGAAATCGTCAATTTTGTCGGATCATAGTCAAAAGTAGCTTTCGTTCCCAATATTTCTTCACCGACACAGTAAAGATGATCAATTTCATTAATTTGCTTTCTCAGTGATTGGGCAAGCTTGATCGTTTTGTCGAGCAGTTCTCTTCCCCTTGTAGCCAATTGTTTCCTTGCCACGTCAAGGGAGGCTAACAGCAAATAAGAGGTGGAAGTGGTTGTAAGCATGCTCAGAACGGATTGAACCCGTTTATGTGAAACTAATCCTTCTCTTACATTCAGGATCGAGCTTTGTGTCATTGAACCGCCCAATTTATGTACGCTTGTGGCAGCCATGTCTGCACCGGCCTGCATGGCGGAAAGAGGCAGTTCCTCGTGAAAATGAATATGAACACCGTGCGCCTCATCTACTAAAACAGGGACGCGATATGAATGAGCAATTTCAACTATTTTTTTCAGGTTTGCGGATATTCCGAAATATGTTGGATTTATAACAAGCAGTGCCTTCGCATCGGGGTTTTGGCTCAAAGCTTTTGAAACAGCATCTGTTGTAATTCCGTGTGATATTCCCAATCTTTCATCGATGACAGGATGAATAAAAACCGGAACAGCACCTGAGAAAATAATTGCCGACATTACTGATTTATGAACATTTCTGGGCACAATAATTTTGTCCCCCGGCCCGCAGACGGACATGATCATCGCCATGATGGCCCCGCTTGTTCCCTGAACCGAGAAAAAAGTGTGGTCCGCTCCAAACGCTTCTGCAGCTAAGTCCTGCGCTTGTTTGATTATTCCTTTGGGAGCATGTAAATCATCTAAAGGTCCGATATTTATCAAGTCAATGGACAGTGCCTGTTCCCCGATAAAATCTCTGAATTCAGGGGCCACTCCTCTGCCTTTTTTATGCCCGGGGATATGGAATTGTATGGGATTTTTTCTGGCATGCTCCACCAGGCCGGTGAATAATGGCGTATCAAATTGAGTTAAAGACAATTCTTTCACACCTCTTTAGCTGAAAAATTTCAAATATCCTGTTTTATTTAAAGGGAATATGATCAATGCGTTATTTATTATATTATTGAAATAAAGCAAAAGAATTATAGCACTATTTATTTCTCTTTGCCAGATGAAAAATATTTAAAGAAGGGGTTTTTTCAATAAGTTTTTTCACATCCGGCCGTTTTTTGATTATTTAAAAGAAATAAAAGGAATTTCATCACAAACATAGAATAAATATGCGGGAGGTATGATGGATGAATTGGAACACAAGAATAACAGATTTGCTTGGGATAAAATATCCTATTATTCAAGGGGGGTTGGCCTATCTGGCCTATTCGGAATTAGCAGCTGCGGTTTCAAACGCCGGCGGTCTCGGACAAATTACAGCGATGTCTTTGCCTCATGCAGAGGCTTTAAGGAAAGAAATCAGAAAGGTAAAAACATTAACAAATCAACCGTTCGGGGTAAATTTGGCTGTAGGCCAGCATGGACGGCCATATATGGATTATCTGGAGACGGCCATTGAAGAAAATGTACCCGTAATCACTATGACCGGAGGGAATCCTGCGCCGATTTTGGAAAGATTAAAAGATACAAATATAAAAAAGCTTGTCCTGGTTGCAGCCGTTAAACATGCCGTTAAAGCGGAAGCTCTTGGAGCTGATGCTGTGATGGTTGTTGGCCAGGAGGGAGGGGGCCATATTGGCAGAGACGATCTGGGCACATTTGTGTTAATACCGAGGGTAGTTGATTCTGTGTCAATCCCTGTTATTGCTTCAGGAGGAATAGGAGACGGAAGGGGATTAATGGCTGCTCTTGCACTTGGTGCGGACGGGATTGAGATGGGAACGAGGTTTATAGCCACCAGGGAATGTGTTCATGCAAGTCCTGCTTATAAAGAGCGCCTTGTAAAAGGAAGTGAAAATGATACTGTTGTAATAAAACGTTCGCTTGGTGCACCGGGACGGGCGATTGCCAATGCCTGG
>JANWJP010000214.1 GCA_025451895.1 Robertmurraya sp. | reverse complement strand
GTTAAAGTAGCCATATAAAGAATCCTTACTGTGTGGATTTTGGTCGTACTTTAACCTTAGCAGCAATGGATTCTATTTTGCATTTATTAAGTGAAAAATTTATTGACCAAGAAAGCCTAAATCACAAGGTTTTTAGGTTGGTTCAGAAATCACGGTGAATAAATCAGGAATACGATATTTTTTCCGTCATAAACCGGCCCCATACTCACCTTAGTGAAAACGTATAAATGTGATGTTTGCAAAAAACGACGATGCGTAACTGATCCGTGCACTCACATTAAGAATTTTCCGCATCATTCAATTCTTTTTTGTATTTTCAACTTATTTCTTTCATCTTATTTATTCTTGTAATGTACTAATTTTCCTTTCTCTATTTCAATATATTTTATATTTTCTTATTATAAGTTTTCCACTCAGTTTCTAATTAAATGAAATTCTCCCCTTCTTGCGTTGAATCTGTGAATCTTACATCCGCGTTCTAAGAATGTACAAAATATTGTCTGTTATCCTTCTTTCTTACATAATTTGACAACTACCTGTCCTTCCTCTGAAAGCCGACATCTGTATTAAGAGACAACTCCGGACTAAACCAAATAAGAGCTGTCACTATTTAGTAATTTTTGTAGCCTAAAATGGCAAACAGATACTAATTCACATATTTTTCTTTTTCTATTCGTCATTTTTTTCGGATCTATTTTACAATTAAGATAAGGACATTAGAAAAAGGAGGAATTTATGGTGAAGAACTTTTTCGATCAATTCATTTCTTTGGGCATAGGTGTAATGGCTGCCAGCAAAGAACAAATTGAAAAAGTTGTAAATGAACTCGTTGACAAAGGCGAAATTACGCGCAGGGAATCAAAGGAAATGGTCGAAAAATTAATAGCCAAGGGCGATCAGGCAAAAAAGGAATTAGATCAAACCATTAAGGAAAAGATTCAACAGGCTCTTAAAGAGTTTGACCTTGTCACGATGGAAGAATACCGGAAACTGGAGGAAAGAGTGGCGGAATTAGAAAAAAAGCCTGAATAACAGCATTGGCGGCAAGGGGGGATTTTAGTCATGATCGGTAAAAGATTAAAACATGCCCAGCGCTATCAAGAGATTTTGCGGGGTTTTCTGCGCAACGGGTTCGGATATATTATCAAGGACCTCGGACTGTCCGAAGCCCTTGCTCTTTCTTTGCGAAAGAGTCAGCAGCCGTCGGATATAAGCCAGCGTTCTCTTGGTGAAAGACTGCGGAATTTGTTCCAGGAATTAGGAACAACATTTATTAAATTGGGGCAGATTGCCAGCACAAGACGTGATCTGCTTCCTGAAAATATTATCCGCGAACTGGAACAATTGCAAAACCAAGTGCCTCCCTTTTCTTCATCAGAAGTTCATGACATCATCGAAAAAGAGCTTGGCGCCAATGTTGAGACAATTTTTTCTGAATTTCAAGAACAGCCCGTTGCTTCTGCATCCATTGCTCAGGTCCATATGGCCAGATTACACTCTGGAAAAAAAGTTGCCGTAAAAATCCAAAGGCCGAAAATACAAAAAGCGATCGAAACGGATTTAGAAATATTGCACGATCTGGCCAGACTAATGGACTCCAAATTTGCCTGGGCCAAGACTTACCATCTTCTTGATATGGTCGAGGAATTTTCCAGAAAACTGATGCTGGAACTGGATTTTTCCAATGAAGGACGAAATACTGAAAAGGTGGCAAATCAATTTTTAAAAAGTCAAACAGTAAAAATCCCGAAAATATATTGGAACTATTCAACAAAAAAAATTTTAACAATGGATTATATTGACGGGATAAAAATTGATGATCTTGAAAAATTAAAAGAAATGGGCTATGACCGGAAAAAGATTGCAGAAAACTTTGCCGAGTGCATGTTTCAGCAAATTTTTGCGGGCGGTTTTTTCCATGGTGATCCTCATCCGGGAAATGTTGTCGTCACCCCCGGCGGAATGATTGGACTTATCGATTTCGGACTTATCGGACGTCTGAGCACCGAAATGAGATACCAATTTATCACTTTAATTCTTGCGATGAAAAAAGGAAAAACGGATGCCATGATCAACTCTCTCCTGAAAATGGGCCTGTTCTCCGAAGAAGTGGATCATACATTACTACAATTTGATGTGGAAAAATTAAGAGACAAATATTACGATCGGCCCTTAAGTGAGTTTCATATGGGAGAAGCAATCAACGAACTGCTCCGCATTGCCCTGAGGCATCACATCCAGCTGCCGGCAGAGTTTACCGTCCTCGGTAAAACTTTGATGACTTTAGAGGGAATTATATGTTTTCTTGATCCGGATTTTAATATGATGAAATTTGCTGAACCATATGCGGAAAAAACGATGAAAGCCTATTATCATCCGAAAAGAATCGCGGAAAACACCTTCCAGCAAATAAAAGAATACAGTGAAATCTTTTCAGAATTCCCGAAAACACTTCAAAATGTGACAGATATGGCCAAGAAAGGAAAATTGCGGTTTGAAATATCCGCTGCTGAACTTCATACTGCCTTAAAAAAGCTTAATCAAATATCCAATAAACTATCTTTTGCGATTGTTCTGCTTTCTTTCAGTATTGTTTGTACGGGATTAATAATCGGTTCCTCCATCGTGCGTCAATCAACTTTGATTTGGGAACTTCCTATTATTGAAATAGGAGCAGTAATTGCTTCCCTCATGTTTCTCTGGCTGCTTATGGGAATTTTCCGTTCAGGGAGGTTTTAGTAAAAGAAGACAAGTTGCAAAAATACAACATTCCCGCTTCCGGGGACCTTTTCCTGCCGCCAATAAACTTTATTAAACAGGGCATCTTTTACCTGCCCTGTATGGATGGAGATAAAACGAACAGGGGGAAATCTATGACAAAAAACGTTGGGAAGTTTGTCAAATTATTCGCCAAAAACATGAAAGCCGGCAAAGCCCCGGCACGTTATGCCGTAAACGGGCTCCCAGTCACTTGCAACCACTGCAGCAGTGATCTGTTTGAACACGGGGAAGCCCAGCTTAATACGGCATTATTGTCGTTTCTTGATTTGGACTTTGCCAACCGCTCTGCAAATATTTTGATTTGTACACAGTGCGGATACGTACACTGGTTTTATAACCAGATTGACAGGCTGGACTGACACCGGTCCGTTCATGAAAATAATCGGAAAAAAAGCGGAAATCAGCAGCAATTCTCCTGATCTCCGCTTACTTTTTTTTCATTTTTACTGATTCTTAATATTAATGTTGATTAACAGGAAGACGGATATTCGTACCTCCGTTATTCCTTTTTTAATCTTCCAGCCTCTTTTAACGCTTTTTTTAGAATCAATTCAATTTGAGCATTAACGCTCCGCAGTTCATCGCCGGCCCATTTTTCCAAAGCATCATAAATTTTCTGGTCTACTCGCAGCAAAAAGCGCTTTTTTTCTGCCAAATTATCACAACCTTAATAAATAGTTCCGGCATTGATCACTGGCTGGGTTCCTTTATCGGAAACAAGGGCAACCATTAAATTATTCACCATTTGTGCTTTCTTTTCTTCATCCAGCTTAACAATCCCCTCTTCATCCAACTGCTCAATCGCTGATTTTACCATAGATACGGCACCTTCAACAATCACTTTCCGGGCAGCCAGCACTGCTCTTGCCTGTTGTCTTTGCAACATCGCCGATGCAATTTCACTAGAATATGCCAAATGCATTATTCTTGCTTCAATCACTTCCACACCGGCGACGCTCAATCTTTTGCGAAGATCATTTGTTAAAACTTCGCCGACTTCCTCGGAGTGCTGTCTGAGAGAAACCTCATGATCATTATTAAAATTATCATATGGGTATTGGCTGGCTATGTGACGCAAGCCGGTTTCACTTTGTGTATGAACAAATTCCTTGTAATTTTCCACTTCAAAGACTGCTTTTGCAGAATCAATTACTTTATAAACTACCACTGCCGCAATTTCAATTGGATTTCCTTCCAAATCATTGACCTTAAGTTTATCACTGTTAAAATTCAGAACTCTTAAAGAGACTGTTTTCCGGTACGTCAACGGGACTGTCAGCCAGAACCCTTCTTCCCGAATTACTCCCAAATAGACTCCGAATAAAGTAAATACTTTCGCCTGGTTTGGTTGAACAACAGTGATACCCGAAAACATTAGAATAAACAGTAATGCCAAAACAACAGCCGAAACGATCATTGAGATATTTTCAGTCATGATAAACTGTACAAAGGTATACGCTGCACCGCCTGCCAGGAGAAGCAGTATTAGCAAGCCAATATAACCGCTGATTTTCCAAATATTTTTTTCTTTCATTCTACAATCACGCTCCTGTTTTTGATATTGCCCTGTTATCATTATGATATCATTCTAATATCAAATTTGACACTGCTTTTCTACCTATCTTTTAAATTTTTCTGATTATCTTAGAAAAATTGACGGGCTCCGCCAGTGAAGCATCACCCGCCTGCTTCCATTCAAATCCATCCTTCGGTAATTTAGTTCCACCTGATTTTCATACAAATCCTTCATAATTTATTTCCGCACACATTTGGATGAAAAACTTTTCACAAAAACAGATTCTTTGCTAAATCTGCCGCAATGATTTCCCTAAAATGGAAAAAAAGCTGAGATCCACAACTTCCCAGCTTTTTATTCACGGACTGTTTTAATTTTAAATACAAAATAATACCATTTATAAAGAATTACAATAATTAAAAAGACCCGGACCGACAGCAAGTCAACCATAAAGAATGCAATCAATATCATTGCATCTGCAAACAGGAGAATGGACAATTTTTGTTTTACCGTCATGCTGCGTTCCCTGACAAAACTCTCCAAATGTTTTTTATATATATTCGTACTGCGGAACCATTCATCAAATCTCTTGGAGCCTTTGACAAAGCAAAATGAGGCTAAAAGAAGAAAAGGGGTGGTAGGAAGTACTGGAAGGAAAATTCCAAGAACTCCAAGACCCAGGCTGATAAATCCCACTAGTATAAACAAAACTTTAGCGATCTGTTTTATCGAACTCAACCCCTTATTGAAAATAATCATCTCAATAAATAAACGGGATGTGCCGCTCTTTTTGACAACAAGCCTTTTATTTTATTATTACATATCTAACCACTTCATGTAAGATAATATTTTGGAAAAAGACTTGAAATTTTCTTCCTCTTTTCGTTACCACAGCGGCAAATACGAAATTTACTTTTTATTCCGGTTGCAGAACCACCGGTTTTGCATCCTGAAACAAAAAGACTCATATTGACTTTTTAACGGTTTTTTACCCACTATTTTTACAAAACAAAAGACTCCCTGAAATATATTCAAGGAGCCAAACCTTTCAATTTTGTTTTAATATCTCATAATTCTTTTTAGATGTCCTTACTTCAACTGTTAATGACCCGTTATTGGTGTATGCTTTTAAAAGGAGCGGGACACCTGTTGTATTTTTAAAGCGAAAATCAAGTCCGCCATACGAGACTGTTGCATCCCGGCCTTTAGGCACGTAACTGACATTTACAGAATGATTATGCTTTTCAAGATAATCTACACCGAGATAATCCACGGCATTATACAATGTGGATGATGTCTGGCAAATTCC
>JANWJP010000213.1 GCA_025451895.1 Robertmurraya sp. | reverse complement strand
GTTTTGGTTTTATCAGCCTGCAATATATCCACTTTGAGTTTAGTGAAATTGAAGCAGTGTCTGATTATGTTCCAGCCGGACAATATGATCAACCGGAAGACATCTGTCAAAATCCATGAACAAGGGGGGGTATTCCTGAAAACCAAACACAGGACAGGGAGAGAGTACAATACTCAGAGGGTTAGCGGACTTTGGCTCGTCTATATCGGTATTGTGATTTTTCTTGCCGCCATGACCGGCGGTACCTTGCTAATGCAGCCGTTTGTCATTGGAATTGGCTATGCCGCCGGATATATCCTCATTTTCGGATTACCCTATGTTCACCGAAAACTGGCATATGGGGAAAATACAAAATTCCAAAACATGATGGACAATATTTCAATCATTTTCCTTGTCGTGTTTTGTACCCTATGCGGATTCGTGATTGGGTTCAGTGATTTACGATTGCTGTGGTTGTCTGTATTCCTGGTTGTCGGCCTGCATTTTTTCGGCTTTTATTTTTCCCAGGGAAGACTGATGCTCTGGCTCGGTCTGTTGACTGTTCTCAACGCCATTGCGGGTATCCTCCTTATTGACATTCCGTTTTTGGTTTTTGCTGCCATCGATGCTTTTTTGAAATTCACAATCGGGATACGGATGCTTTTTTTAAAAAAACAGCCAATCATCATGACATCTGCTTCCGAAAAACAATCCAAATAACAGAAAACAAGTGGAGTAAAACATGACAGTTTCTCCACTTGTTTTTAGCTGCGTTTCAGAATCACATTTTCAACGAATTGTTTAAATTTCTCTTCCGCTTCAGAATGGGTTTTGACGGTGAATAGATGAGTAAGATCTGGATGTCCTGAAAGTTCTCCGGCCTCACTTTCTTCGTAAAAAATATCCCACAGCCCCCTGGCATTTTTAAAACCAAACGCCTCAAAATCAAGACCATGTTCGTAATAGCCAATATGCCAATGACGGCCCCGTAAATGTTCCTTGATTTCTTCGGCATACGATGCCATGGAAGTTTCCACTTCGATTAACTCCATTCCGTCCGAAAGCTGTTCCTTTTGAATGGGAACAGTTGCGGGAATTTCTTCATTATCATATAAAAATCCTGCCAAGGTGAAAGCCAATTCTTTTTCTGCATTTTTCACTGCTTCTGGCTTTGATTTGCCTTGTGATAAGGGAAACTCCCAGCCATGTTCGGGAAAAAGAGCGGGGAAATATACGGAAAATGTTCCGTCATCATCTTTTTTGATGATGGCCGGATATCTTAATTTTTCTGGATGCTTCAATTGATGCCCTCCTTTAAATTTAACTCTGAAAATTGGCCTGACGGGTTTTTGCAAAATCACAGCATCGCGGTTTTTCGTTCTAACATCTTATTATAAGTGAAAGCTTTTTGTTCGTGGGAAGAATATTGCCGGTATTATTTGTCATCGTCCCGGGTTCCCCGGAAATTTCCGCTCAAGAATTCAAGACAAAAATACCCCCTCTCTACAAAATAATGGAGAGGAGGTAGGGCGTGGTGCCTTAATACTTGAATCGCAAGTTTCCATATAACCGTATTTTTAGACAAGAACTGCTTTCTTTTCTTCTTGCTCCTGCTTTTTGCCCTGCGCTTGCCGGATCTTGTCCTCCACTTTGCAAAGGGAGGCGCATTCATTAAAGACAAAATGCCTGCAGCCGATACATCTTTCTCTATTTACCTGAGTCAGGGCATAATCAATGGCCTCTCCGGTATGTTCGAAGAAATGTTCCTTACCGATAAAATCATACAGGCCTGTTCTTTTTAGAACACTTTTCGGCTGGGGTTTCAGTCCGGAAATGATGACAATGCCGTTTTTAGAAAAATTCTTCACAATACTCGACAGGTGGGCTTCTCCCGTTGTATCGATCAAGGGGACCCGGCCCATTCGCAGCAGAAGAACCTTTGGCTTATAATTGATCGTCTCCATCACCCTTTGGGTAAAGGTTTGCGCAGCCCCGAAGAAGAGCGGTCCTTCCACATTAAAGATGCTGATTTGCGGGCAATCACGCGTATCTGATACCATTTGTGTCTCGACTTTTTTCGCTTTCGTATTCGGATTTGGCAGAGCCTTCGCCGTTACTAATTGCTCGCTCATCCGCTTGACGAATAAAATGACAGCCAATAGCAATCCGACTTGTACAGCCACTGTTAGATTAATAAAGACTGTTAATAAGAATGTGACAACGAGCACGAGGGAATCCCCTGTTTTTGTTTTTAAAATATGGGCAAAAACCTTTCTTTCACTCATATTCCAGGCGACGACCATGAGAATGGGCGCCATGCTGGCCAGAGGAATTTTTGATGCGTACGGTGCGAACAAGAGCAAAATAACAAGCACCGTCATCCCGTGGATGATTCCGGAAACAGGGGAGACTGCCCCGTTTTTAATATTGGTGGCCGTTCTGGCAATTGCTCCGGTCGCCGGTATCCCGCCGAACATGGGTGTAACCATATTGGCCATTCCCTGGCCGATCAACTCCCTGTTGCTGTGGTGTCTGCTGTTCGTCATTCCGTCCGCCACCACCGCCGATAATAATGATTCGATTCCGCCAAGGATAGCAATGATTAACGCAGGCTGCAGCATCGTAATGACTTTATCGAACGTGATTTCCGGAAATTGAAATGTCGGCAATGAACTTGGGATGTCTCCGTAGGCAGATCCGATTGTTGCAACTTGAGAAGGATAAAATACAGTAGCGATCACAGTAGAAACAACTAACCCGATTAAAGGACCCGGGATTTTTGGGAATAATTTTGGTGTCAGGATAATAATGACTAAGGAGATGAGGGCTGTAAGGATGCTGTAGAAATTGACGGTGTGAAACTGACTCGCAATGACGGAAATATTTTCGATAAAGTATTCCTTGCTTTCAACACCTTCCAATCCCAAAAAATTGCTGATCTGCCCGGTAAAAATGATGACGGCGATTCCTGCTGTAAATCCGACGGTGACAGGCCTCGGGATGTATTTTATTAACGAACCGAGCCTGAAAACTCCCATCAAAACGAGAATAATTCCTGCCAAAAACCCGGCAATTAACAGATTTTCATAGCCGTATGTAAGGACAATTCCCAGCAGAATCGGAATAAAAGCACCAGTGGGACCGCCAATCTGGTATCTCGAGCCTCCAAGGAGGGAAATTAATATCCCGGCAATAACCGTCGTATAAATTCCGTATTCAGGCTTCACCCCGGAAGCAATCGCAAATGCCATTCCAAGCGGTATTGCTATAACGGCGACGATTAAACCTGACGTCAAATCCTTCTGAAAGCTTTGCCAAGAATAATCTTTAAATCTTCCTGTAAAAAACCATTTCTGGTGCATAAATGAGAATCAACCAACCCTTCTTTCTTTAATAATAAAAATTGCCATTTTTATCCGATCCCGGATTTTTGGCTACTATTATATGAATTTACACTGTTTTTATAATAATGTCAAAAAATACGGTAAATTTAGAAAATTTAGTTGATTTTCCTGACAAATTGGGTCTGTTTTATTATTTGAGACTGCTTTTTCTGCAGGATTTTGTATTTGAGCTATTTTTTCCTGGCACTTGAAACTGCCGGTATTTTTTGTCTGGGAATGGAAAAAGGCTGTTGAACGGTGGTTTTCGGTTGTGTAATGGTGTTGTTAAAAGAAGAAGTGTGGAAGTTAAAGGGGCATTGGGTTCGAAATTAGCAGAAAGGATTATGATGCGGAAAAATGGCATAAGGAATCGCTCTGTCAATAAGTCAGGAGCCGGCAGCAAACATTTCAGATGCAAAAGTCCATAATTCCAAGAGATCCCCCGTGATTGGGAACAGTCTAGCATCTCATGAAATCATTGCTTTGCCGGCACGGTTAATACTGGTGTGCACGAGTCATGTTAAATCTATGTCCAGAGCAACCGCCCGTACCGGAGCCCCGTCACTGCCGGTAATTTTTAAAGGAAGAGCAATAATAAGCGGGTTTGGAAAATCAATTTTATCAAGGTTGGCAAAATTTTCGCCAATCACGCCATTGGCTCCGAGAATTGCTTCATGTCCGGCATAGGAGCTTCCGTCAGGCGGATCAATACTCAAAGTATCAATAAAAAAGGTTTTAATACCGCGGTCTAACAGTTCTTTGACCAGCGCGGGATCGAGATACGGATAATTAAAATACATTTCCGTGCCGAGATGTTTGGACCAGCCTGTTAAAAATAACGCAATATCCCCTTCCTTGCAATGGGGAAGTTGTTTTTTCACATCCTCGCGGGTAATTGCGGTTCCCGGTTCTTTCCCGCGTACATCAAAAAGGATTCCCCGGCCGATTAGTTGGCCCAAGGGAACTTCATCTATTTTCAGCCCATCCTCAAAAAAATGAAACGGCGCGTCAACATGAGTCCCCGTATGTGAACCAAACTGAACCAAACTGAGATGATAACCATCCGGATTAAAATTCCTAATCCGCGTAACCGACGGTGCCGGATCTCCGGGGTAAACAGGTGTATCTTTTGAAATTGCGACAGTTAAATCAACAATCTTTTTCACTCTCATGCAGGTCATCCTTTCTGAAATGGTTGAAATGGTGACAGGCACTTGTAAAAATTTGTAAATCCTCTTAATTTGCTTTAAAGTTATAAACAGGTTTGATAATTTGTTTGATTGTGATGGTTTCTTCTGTGTGTTTAATGATTTCTTTAATAGGTTTGTAGACCATTGGAGCCTCATCAATTGTTCTTTTGTTGACTGATGTTGTATAAATCCCTTTCATGGATTTTTGAAATTCGTTGAGCTTGATTGCTTTTCTGGCCTGGGCACGGCTCATGATTCTCCCTGCGCCATGGGGTCCGGAATAATTCCAGTCGGGGTTCCCTTTGCCTACGGCGATAATGCTTCCGTCCCTCATATTGATTGGAATAATGACTTCTTCGCCTTCCTGTGCCGAGATGGCCCCTTTTCTTAAAATCATATTTTCCATATCAATGTAGTTATGGATGGTCGTGAAGTTTCTGTGCACTTCCCAGCCCATCCATTTCAAGATGATATCCGTCATCGCTTTCCGGTTATAAAAAGCAAAGAGCTGGGCAATTTTCATATCGTGCATATATGCTTGGAAGTTCTCTCCCTCCAGATAGGCAAGATCCTTTGGAATATCCAATCTTTTCATCTCTTGAAGAGCTTTTTGGATTTCTTTTTCCCTGCCTTCCGCTTTAAGTTCGGCAATGATTCTGTCCCGTTCTTTCCTGGCGGAGACCAGGGTTTTGTAAGCGAGATCCTGATAATATTCAGCGATTTGCTTGCCAAGATGTCTTGATCCGGAATGAATCACGAGAGCAACCATTCCTGGCTCAACTTCATTCAGTTCAATAAAATGATTGCCGCCTCCCAATGTGCCGATACTTTTTTCTGCCCGATCCCGGTTGTAGGGCGCTTTTATTGAGAACAAATCAATGTAATTCACATAATCATGGGGACTTTTTCGAATCGCAAAACCGCTCGGAATATATTTGCGGATGACATGATCCAACTGGTCAAAATTGATTTCACTTTTATCTTTTTTGATAAAAGTAACCTCCATGCCGCAGCCAATATCAACACCGACGAGATTTGGCACAACCTTATCATGTATGGTCATTGTTGTTCCGATTGTGCAGCCTGCCCCAGCATGCGTATCGGGC
>JANWJP010000212.1 GCA_025451895.1 Robertmurraya sp. | reverse complement strand
TGCCGTCTCTGAACACCTTCCGGCTGCGTTCATATTCAACATCTTTTACATTCATACGGAAGTTGATCACTCTCGCAAGGGCAAAAAAGTAGTCGGAAAGGCGGTTTAAATATTGCATACAAATTTGCGGCGCTTCCGGATCCGCTTTAATCAATTTAACGACCTGGCGCTCCGCCCTTCTTGTGACAGTCCGGCAAATATGAGCTGTTGCTGAAGCAGGTGCACCTCCGGGCAAAATAAATCTCTCCAATTGCGGTGTTTCTCCGGAAAGTTCGTCAATTCTTTTTTCTAAATACTCAATCGCCGCCCCATCAAGCTTTGGCTCACGTTTTTTAGTAACATTGGCCAGGTCGGCCCCGATATCAAAAAGTTCATGCTGGATTTTTTCCAAATCCTCTAAGAGATCGGCGAATTTTTCCGGTTCCAATTCGGATACGAGCTTGCCAACAAAACTGTTGGCTTCATCAACCGTGCCGTAAGCCTCCACCCTGATATCATCTTTATCCACTCTTCCGCCGATAATGCTTGTTTTCCCTTGATCCCCTGTACGTGTATAAATTCTCATTTTTTATTCCCCCTTAATTGTTTGACAAATTCCGTACCAAATTAAATCAACCTGTTCACATTTTTTGACTAAATCCTGATACACCCATCCCGTTATATCGCGCCAGGCACGGAGTTCCCCTTCAACAGGAACGATGCCTTTATGGATGTCGGTTCCGATGACAACAACTTTGCGTCTGTTGTCTGCTTTTTCCCATGCCTGCCATCTTGAAAAAAAGTCGCGAAAAAGGGCACGGATGTCATCAGGATCCTTCTCCGCTATTAATTCTTTTACCCATGCTTCCAATCCTTCAAAAATAATGGTAAAATTTCGGAAGTCTGCCGGGTTTATCTTGGCAAAAGAGTCTCCCCTGTATGCGGACAACCAGACAGCATCGGGATATGTTTCTTTTACCCGGGCTCTCTTCCCGTTAAAGGCACCTCCCGTAACAAAATGCATCGGTTCTTCCTCCTCAATTGTTGTAAATCAAATACGAATTCATATCCGCTTCCGTGGGCAATTTTCCAATCCCAAAACGGCTTTTTTTCCGGCGCAAATTCTGTTAATAAATAGCGAATGACCCCACCGTGGGTAACGATAAAAGGACGCTTCTTATGATGGAGCAAAATCTGTTCCACAAGCGCAGACCAACCCTTTTGCACCCGTGCGGAAAATTCCCCGAAAGACTCTCCGCCGGGAGGACTGATGGTCGAAAAGTGATCGAGCCAGGCCCGGTATTCCCGGTTCTCCTTCAATTCTTCGTAAGTCTTTCCCTGGAAACTGCCAAAATTCATTTCCCGCCACTCAAAAGCGGTCTCCGGGGTTACATCGGGAAAAAGGAGATTCATTGTCAGCACACAGCGGTCAAGATCACTGGACAAAAAATAGTCATAATTGTCTTTTTGCAGTTGATAACGGCTTAATACTCTCTTCCCTTCCGCACTCAAAGGAGAATCATTCCAGCCCATATAGGCTTTGCGCTGATTTCCCTCTGTTAAACCATGGCGAAATAATGTAATAACCACAATGTCATCCATAACAATAACTCAGTCCCTTCAACGGAAGCGCCGAGCACATCGCCGGTAATGCCCCCAAACCATTTGACCGCCCGGTTGCGGATTAACAAAAGACTTATTACGGCAACCCCCGACAAAATAAGCACCGGCCATATCCATATAGGTTCAATAATAAAACAAACTGCAACTGCCGCAGCGAGATAGAAAGGATAAACAGCGAGTGTCCGGGCGGTTCCGGCACTTTGAAACAAAACGGCCAAACCACTGTCTTTAGCCGGCTTTACGGTAAGAAGAGCGGCACCCATCACGCTTTTGCTTAAAAACGGAATCAGCAAAACAAGCGCATACACAACAGATAGCGGCTCGGAAATGACTTCAAAAATAAATAAAAACCGGGCACTGAGAAAGACAATGACCGACAATACCCCAAATGCCCCTATTCTTGAATCGCTCATAATCTCGAGGCGCCTTTTTTGATCCTGATAGGAAAAAAAGGCATCACTCACGTCCATCCAGCCGTCCAAATGAAGGCCGCCCGTTGCCAGAATCATCGCCAGCCACAGAATAAAAGCAATCGACGTCGTTGAAAGCGGGGTCCATTCCATAAGAACATACAGCAGACCGGCATAGAAAGCTCCCTGCATTAAGCCGAGGATTGGGAAGGTCCGTGCCGCATGATTTAAATGCGCTTTGTCCATCGGAATTTCGATCCGGATCGGCAAAGCTGTGAAAAATTGCAGATTGACAATCAAACCCTTTAAAAATTTCATTTTCCCTGACTCCTGTCCCTGCCGCATCTGATTTCCCGTTCATCCACGGCCGTTTTTGACATAGAAGGTTCTTGCCCTTGCCCGGTCTTCATCAAAATCGGCACCCCTGCCTCCACCAAATAAGCTTCATCAGCGATCCGGACAATTTCTCTGTGGAGACTGCCCAGTAATTTCCGGTAAATAAATAAGAGCTGATCCTCCGAACAAGGTTCCTGCAACACTTCATTGCTCACAAGCACGAGTTGCCGGCAGTTTTTTCTGATCGCTGCAATGCCGGAAAAGATCCGCTTATATATAGCAGCCGCTTCATCTTCTGTCACGTTCTCTCCCAGTGAGAAAAGCTCGTTATTGACAAGGGTTGTTACACAATCAAGCAAAATCACGTCTTGATTATTAAATGAGGAGGCAAGTTCCCTGATATTGACCGGCTGCTCCCGGGTAATCCACTGAATAGGACCCTTTGACCGGTCCTGCCGGTGCTTGTCAATCCTTTTTTCCATTTCCTTGTCAAAAGGAACCCCGGTAGCAATATAATTAAGTCTGCTGTTTGTCTTTGCCGCTGTTTCAGTGGCAAACCTCTCGGCAAAACTGCTTTTTCCGCTGCGGACACCGCCTGTTATGAATATTAACGAACCGCCTTCCATTCTGATAAAACCTCCATCAGCCGCTGATTATCTGATTCTCCTTTGATTGCAAAACGAAGCCAGCGCCCGTCCAGTCCCGGAAAATTAAAGGTATGTCTCGGGACGATTCCTTTGCGAAGGAGAAATTCAAACAACGGATATTGATCGTTGATACCTGCATCCCGCAGTAAATAAAAATTCACCTTGGACGGGGAATATTCAAAACCCCCGCGCTCAAAAAAAGAAAAAAGCTTTGTCCGCTCTGTTTTTATGTATTCAACGGTAATGCGGACAAACTCCTCTTCTTTGAGACATTCTTCCCCGGCTTGAATAGCCAGTGCATTGACACTCCAATGAGGCTGGCTCTGCCCGAGTTCCCGAATCACCGCCGGCGAAGAGAGACAATAGCCGAGACGGATGCCGGGAATGGCGAACATTTTCGTCATCGAACGGAGAAGAAGGAGATTATCATATTCAGTCAGCAAAGTATGGAGCGGCTCATAATTCTCCACAAAATCATAAAAAGCCTCATCAACAATGAGAAGGGTGTCATTCTTCCGGCACTGTCCGAGAAATTTTACGATAAACTCCCGGGAATAGACGATTCCTGTCGGATTATTGGGATTGCACAAAAAAACGGCATCAACATTTTTAAGAACAGCGAAAAGCTCCTCTTCATACGGCATCCACGAAGGCTGTTCAACCTGGTAATAGAGAATATGGCAACCGTTTGCCCGGCATGCCCTTTCATACTCGGAAAAAGCCGGTTCCATGATTAACACATTTTTGCCGGCCAGCATTTTTCCGACTAATGCAATCAGTTCGGCACCGCCATTTCCAATTAATACCGAATCCGCCGGCAAACCTTCTTTTTCTGCAATATTTTCTTTTAAAGAAGAGACAAAAGGATCCGGATAGTCCGTTATCCCGTCGAAAAACTTCAGCCATTTCTCCCGCAGCACACCCGGCGGACCGAGCGGATTAATATTGGCGCTGAAATCAAGCAGATGCTCAGGCATGGATATGCCTGCTTCACGGTAAAGATATTGCGGGTTAGAACCGTGTGAGGGCCATTTCAATGGCAATCCCTCCAATCCATAAAATCATTAAAAACATCACAGATGTACGTGTCATAATGCCGTTTGTTAAAGGAATATGCTGTTTTTGGAGCGGGACAAGCGGTACGCCCATCTTGGCCCTTTTTGATATTTGCCCTTTGTAATAATTGATGCCGCCCAGTTGTACTCCGAGGATGGCGGCTACAGACGCTTCAAGCCAGCCGCTGTTTGGGCTTGGGTGTCTTTTTGCGTCACGGAAAAGAATTTGCCATGCCCTTTTTCTTGAAATTTTTTTCGGTTTATTCATGAGCAAAATTAAAAAGCCTGTAAGCCGGCTGGGAATCCAGTTGATAACGTCATCAAGCCGCGCTGAAGCCCATCCGAATTCACTGTATCTTTCATTTTTATAGCCGACCATCGAATCACAAGTATTGATTGCCCTGTAGACTATAGCCAACGGAGCTCCGCCGATAAATCCCCAAAATAGCGGGGCCGTAACACCGTCACTTGTATTTTCCGCAACGGTTTCCACCGTTCCTCTGACAATTTCTCCTTCATCAAGTTGCTCCGTATCACGGCCGACAATGCGGGCAAGCATTCTTCGGGCCTCCGGCAAATTTCCTTCCCGAAGAGGCCCGTACACATCAAGCGCGTGTTCCTGCAAATTTCTCCGGGCTATCGTTGTAAAAATAATGATACCCTCGGCAACAATGCCCAAAAACGGATGAATGGACCGGCAAGCCCAAATGATGAGCGATGTAGCCACAAAAACGATGGCAATAATCGTGATGACCATCATGGTTCCTTTCAGCTTGCGCACTCTTCCTTTATTAAGATGCTTTTCCAAACAAGCAATCCCGTTACCAATCCAGCGGACGGGATGGGGCCAATGAGGCGGGTCACCGATAAGGAGATCCAGTACGTATGCCAAAGTCAGTGCCAGCGCATGTTCTATCAGCATCTTTATCTTTTTTCCTTTTCTTTGTTTTTTCAATTGATTCAAGCGTACATTCAAACACAGCCTTGCTGATGAGCTTTCCAAGCGGAGTAATCGTTCCTGCAAACTCAAGCTTTTTCCCCTGCTGTGTCGCAGCAACCATGATACTGTCCGTCGATGTTCCCGTCGCATTGGTGCCTGTCACCAAATCCTTCACCCCATGGTGCTCCAGGGCTTTGACCTTTGCCTCCGTGGCTGTCATGACCCCTTGGATAAAGGCTTCCTCTGTCAATTCACCGTTTACAAATATCCATGTATTGATGGTCCCCGGTATTTGAACAAATTCATGTTTTTCACTTTGCGACGCATCAACTGCGTTTCCGACACCCGCAGTTACAACTGCCATCACGGAAAAACCGTCGCCGTAAAGCATTTTCCAGGCAACATCCTCCAGGTAAACAGCAGTCATCATTCCGACGGTATCAAGCGGCTCAATTCCGTGCTCATGCAAATACTGAATCATTTCCTTGCGGTGGTCTTCGCAATCATAATTTTTGTCAACATGTCTGTTTATAAAAATTTGATGCCAGCCCATTCCTGAACCGACTACGCCCGAAGACATAGTCCTGAGCGGAATCGGTGAACGGAGCGCAATATGGTCTTTCCCAATATCCAAACGGGACGGTTCGATCATGGCCTGTATTCTTTTTTGTCTGGTTCCCCATTGCGGAAGAAGAACCATTTGCGGCACCGGAACTTTCGGATGGGGGTGTTTTTCAATATCAGTCCGGTACACTTCTTTAATTCTTGTTTCTTTTAACACTTCGTTTGGGCGGTTATTCACATTGATCGTTCCTTTTTCCAGAAGCAAAAGTCGATCACAATAAAGCCCTGCTAAATTTAAATCATGAAAAATGGAAATGACCGTCAGTTCCCTTTCTTTAGTCCATTCTTTTAACATGTCGAGCAGTTCCTTTTGATAGGAAAGATCCAAGTGGTTTGTAGGTTCATCAAGAAGCAGGACTTTCGGTTCCTGGGCAAGAGCCTGGGCCAGAAATACCCTTTGCCGCTCTCCACCGGAAAGGGCTTGAATATCTTTATCCTGAAAAACATCCACACCTGTCTGCTCCATGGCCATTTGGACAATCTCTTCATCCTCCGCAGTCCATGTTTGAAACCAGCCTTCCTGATGGGCATACCGGCCTAGGGAGACCGTTTCTTTTACTGTATAAGAAAAGGTTTGTGTGGAATGCTGGGGAAGAACAGCAACAATTTTGGCAAGCTGTTTTGCCGAATATGCGGAAAGCTTCCGCCCGTTAATAAAGATTTCTCCCTTCTCAAAAGGCAGGATTCCGCTGATCATTTTCAAAAGCGTCGTTTTTCCGCTGCCATTCGGGCCCAAAATTCCAAAAAACTCTCCTTTTTTCACTTCAAAAGAAATGTCATTAATAATTGCCTGTCCACCATATCCTCCTGTGAGCCTTTGCACTTTAAGCATCGTTATCCTCTACTTTCTGTTCTTCTCTTCATTAAAATCGCCGCAAATGCCGGAGCACCGATTAACGCTGTAATAACTCCGATTGGCAATTCGACCGGAGAAATAATCGTTCTTGCCACCAGATCGGCAATAATCAAAAATCCGCTTCCAACAAGAATTGACAACGGGAGAAGATGCTTATGATCCGGTCCCCACAGCCGCCTCGCCAAATGGGGAATGACTAATCCGACAAAACCGATTGTTCCCGAAACGGCAACAGCCGCTCCGGTCAAAACGGACCCTGCCGCTAACACCATCAACTTCCTTCTTTGTACATCCACGCCCAAATACCGGGCGCGGTCCTCCCCAAAGGACATCGCATTTAATTCTTTTCCATTCAGGATGAGCAAGAAAGAACCAAGAATAAAAAACGGCAAAATAATTTTTACATAAACCCAGCCTCTCATCGACACGCTTCCAAGCAGCCAATTGACAATTTGCCTTAATTCATCCCCTGTTAAAGCAATCATCAAGGAAATAAGAGCACCGAGAAAAGAGCTGAAAATAACCCCCGTTAAAATGATCGTTTCCACCTTCATGGCCTTGTCAACTTTTCTGGCAAAAGCGATGACGAAAAATATCGTCAAAAAGGCGAAAATAATACTTAACACCGGCAATGTAAATCCTCCGACAAAAGGAAGGGAAATTTGCAGGAAAATGGTGAGAACCGCTCCCACAGAAGCCCCTGAGGAAACACCGAGCGTATAAGGATCCGCAAGGGGATTCCGCAGAAGTCCCTGAAAAGCTGCACCTGCAATGGCCAGCGAAGCCCCGACAAGACCCGCCAAAATAACCCTCGGCAGACGAATATTAAGCACAATATTCGCATGCATCGGATCGACTCCGTCCAAAGAAATAAACGGAAAGATTTCCGCGCCGATAATTTTTACAATGCTGAGCACGGGAACAGACACTGTTCCGATAGAGATTCCAAACAGCATGGCGGCGACAAGAAATGCCGCCGCTAAAATATAAGCTGTCAGCCGATTAATCATTAAAGATTTCCGGATAAACGAATTTTGCAACTTCCTCTACCCCTTCAGCAAGCCTTGGCCCCGGGCGGGTAACCAAATCGTTATTCACATCAAAAATCTGCTTTTCCTTCACTGCTGTAATATCCTGAAAGCCCGGTCTGCTGCTTACTTTTGCTACAGGGTCTTCAGTGAAGAATCCATAAGTTGTAATAATAACATCCGGATTTTTTTCAATCACATACTCCGGATTCACTTGCGGCCACGCATCCTCTAAATCAGCATTGACAAGCTCAGCATTAATAATGGAAGCAATTTCACCCATAAATGTTTTCTCGCCTGCTAAGCTGATCGTCGGCTCAGGGAATACTTCAAAAATAACTGATTTCTTCTCTTTCACTTCTGTTGCTTTTTCTTTTACCTTTGCAATTCTGTCCTTCATGTCATTAATTACTTCTTCAGCCTTATCTTCCGCACCGGTTATTTTTCCAATCATTTCAATATTCTCGTATACTTGAGCAAAACTTGACGCTCCGGGAATAAGCACAACAGTAATTCCTGCATCTTTTAATTGTTGCAAACCTTCAGCAGAAAAATTGATATGTGAAGCTTCCCCCAGCACCAAATCAGGATTCAGGGAGATAATTTTTTCTACATTAAAATTTTGGTCGCCAATAGACTCAATGTCCAAAACTTCCTCCGGATAGTTATCGAATTCACTTCTGCCGACTATCTTTTCACCTAAGCCAAGGGCAAAAACAATTTCTGTGTTGCTCGGGATTAAAGAAACAATGGTCTCCGGTTTTTTGTTAATCTTAATTTTTTCACCGCTTGCATCTGTCACCGTTACAGGGAAGCCGGGTTGTGTTTGCTCTGTCCCCTGTTTTCCTCCTTTTTCATCCTTTGCATCATTGCTGCTTCCGCAACCTGCCAAGACTCCTGCTGCCAATAAAAAGGACAAAAACAGAAAATATATTTTTTTCAAATTCATGTGAACTTCCTCCTGTCAACATGTATTTTTGTCTCATTTGTTCCAAATGATCAGACGTTTTACTGCAAAGACGGCTATTTGGTCACCATGATTTTGAAAAGATTTTTTGCAAATAAAAAAACATCTCCCTTCTTGAAGAATTTGGAGATGTTGGTTATAAACGGGTTATGCACCTGTATTATAAGGCTTTCCGCCTGCCAACCACCTCCCTATCCTCGTAGGTTCCCGGTGTGCGCGAATAGGCAGGTCTCCTGGCTGATGGTCATCGCTTGCTGAACCTTCCCGTACAATAATGTACAGTGGCATTTTTCAGCTCGCTACCATTTCACAGTGGCGGGACCGCGTTGGATTTTCACCAACTTCCCAATTAAGTCGGAATTCGACACCTATTCTTTCATCAATATGTGAATTTCGTTTGATTACTTTTTACCGGTATCATTTCCTGTTTCCGTGATTCAATCATGAAACAGGCAACAGCTGTTGCTTCGAAATTCACATCTATTCAGTTTTCTTATATATAAAATTATACAATAAAAGTATAATTTGGGTAGTTTTTATTTTAATGATCTTCAAATTTCCACAATTTACAACATTCAGTCCCTCTCGTTTATAAAATACGACATAAAGCACTGCCGGATAAAACTTAGACTTTAACCGGTATTGCCGGCCCGAGCCCGATTCCGTCAAGAGAAACCCGGCATGTTCTCGCAAGAAGACGAACACCGGCCTGTCCGGCTTCCTTTAATGCTTCTGCAAAAGCCGCATCAATATGGGCAGCCGGGGAAACTTCCCTGATATCCTCCCTTTGCACGACAAAAAGTATAGCGGTTTGATATTCGGAGCCTGCGGCATATTTTGCCAATTCCTTTACATGTTTTGTGCCTCTTGCCGTAACGGCATCGGGAAACAGACCTCTTCCGGAATCAGCCAAAGTTACGCTCTTCACCTCAAGAAGGAGGCCTTGGCCCGCCTCATTTTCCAGTAAAAAATCCCACCGCGAATCACCAAGTTTATATTCGGCTCTTTTAAAAGTCCACCCGGCAAACTCCTCCAGAACCCCTGCCTGCAGAGCCTTTTCAATAAGTTTGTTTGGATAAGATGTATTGATTGAAACCAACCCGGTTTTTTCTTCATTTTCACATAAAACCGCGCTCCATTTTGTCTTACGCTTCGGATTGTCACTTTCCAGAAGCCAGACTGCCGCTCCCGGCAAGAGCAATTCCGTTAACCTGCCCGGGTCGGCAAGATGGGCTGCAACTTTTTCCTTTGTCTCTTCCAATTGACAATGAACAACAAAACGGTTCGGCCTTTCCAAAAAAACAGCTTTTGTCAACGGCCGCGGAAAACCCACTTGAATCGTCATCCAGTTCCCTCCCTTGTTTTCTATGTTTTCTTCGTATTTTCCGTTATGTACTCATCTGATGCACAAGATAGACAAGTCCGGCATAAAATTTGGTAAGCGGGATGCAACCCTATCGGACAAAACGGTAATGACATCCTTCTTCATATCTTTATCAAAAAATGACACCAATTTCATCTCTTTCCGCTCAAATACATTTTTCCGCAAAGCGAAAATCTCAATAACCGGCACGATAACATAAAAATATGAATCCGTTTCCGCTTATAAACACAATTTTCTTTTAGCCATGATTTTTTTCAT
>JANWJP010000211.1 GCA_025451895.1 Robertmurraya sp. | reverse complement strand
GGTTATAGAAAATTCGCCCCGCTCCTCTTCTTCCGGGGAACATTTCAATTTGGTCAGTGATTCTTGCTCCAGCAGAATCGACCAGATAGAAAATCGGGCAATTTAATTTTTCTGCTGTTTCCTGGATGCGGATTATTTTTTCAACGGTTCTTTTTCCCCAAGAACCTGCTTTAACTGTTGAATCATTGGCCATCACACAGACAGTCCGGCCATGAATCTTCCCAATTCCGGTGATGACACCGTCAGCCGGCAAGTCTTCCGCGGTACAATTTGCATAAAGACCGTCCTCGACGAGCAGTCCATCGTCAAATAACAGTTTCAACCGTTCACGTGCAAACAGTTTTCCCTGTTGTTTATTTTTTTCGTGATATTTCGGGTGTCCGCCCTGCTTAATTTTTTCCATTCTTTCTTTGAAGCTTAATGCTTCTCCGGTTTTTACGTTGGTTTCACTCATCGATAATGTCTGGCTCCTTTCCTGTGATTTTTGTAATTTCGTCATTTTCGGTGTTTTAGTCCGAAAATTTTTATTCCGGTAAATGAACTTTTTTTGCAGCATCCATTAATACATTCGTTAAAGAATAAAATCTTATTAATAAAGAAATTGAATTTTGTCCTTGAAAAATAAACGATTTCATGAAGAGCAAAAGCCTTCCCCGTCAGAGAAAGACTTTTGCGGGAAATTTTAAAAAAACAAATCAACTGAATATTAAGAATAAAAAAGAGATATTATGTGATCCTTATTTTCTATTCTCCCTTGTATTGAGGGGGCCGTTTTTCTTCAAAAGCACGCAATCCTTCAAGGCGGTCTTCCGTTGGAATCAGGGCATTATAGGCCAGTTCTTCAATTTTTAAACCTGAATGCAGGTCTACTTCTATGCCTTTATTAATTGCCGCTTTCGCCTGAATCAATGATAACGGTGCATTGGCTGCCATTTCTTCGGCCAGCGACATTGCACGGGTTAACAGTTCTTCATACGGAACGACATGTTCCACAATTCCGTAAGAATATGCTTCACCGGCAGTGAGTCTTCTGGCCGTGTAAATTAATTCTTTTGCCCTGCCGATACTTATCAGGCGCGGCAGTCTCTGTGTTCCGCCAGCACCTGGAATAATTGCTAATGATGTTTCAGTCAGCCCCATTTTGGCGTGTTCGGCAGCAATCCGGACATCGCAAGCCAGCGCCAGTTCCAGGCCGCCGCCAAAGGCAACACCGTTTATTGCTGCTATTACCGGCTGCGGCATCGCTTCTACACTATTTACGACAGTACGAATGAGGGAAACTGCATCTTTTATTTGTTGATGATCCTTTATTTTCTTTCTTTCTTTTAAATCCGCTCCTGCGCAGAAGGCTTTTTCACCGGAACCGGTAATGATGACGACCCGGACATCACGGGCTGACCTGATTTCTGTCAGCACGTTTTGTAACTCAGTTAATAATTGTTTGGACAGGGCATTGGCCGCCTCCGGTCTTGAAAGGGTGACAATTCCTATGCCCCGATCATTTTTATCAAATTGAACAAGATTTCCCATTTTTGACCGCCTCCTTTTCATTTCTTGCAATATCTAATTGCCTTGTATGCAGCTTTCTGCCCAGTTTGTTTTCGATATAGAATGCTGCCTCAAGAAGTGGCTCCATGTTTATTCCGGTTTCTATTCCCATTTCCGTCAGCAGGTACAGAAGATCCTCTGTAGCCACATTTCCCGATGCTCCTTTTGCATAAGGACAGCCGCCAAGGCCGCCCAGCGAACTGTCAAATTTGGTGATTCCCATTTCCAGGGATTTCACAATATTCGCCAGAGCAGTTCCTCTTGTGTCATGAAAGTGCATGGCAAAGAGTTCCGCCGGATATCTTTTTAATAATTGCTCCAGGAGAGCCTCTACCTGAGTGGGTACGCCGACGCCGATGGTATCACCGAGGGAAATTTCGGAAACGCCCATGTCGAGTAAGCGTTCAGTCACCATCAGAACCTGATCCGGGCTTATTTTTCCTTCATAAGGACATGCGATCACCGTTGAAACATAGCCGCGGACCCGTTTTTTCTCAAGGACTGCCTCTTTGACCACTTCATTAAGGACAGGAAAAGTTTCAGCGATCGTTTTATTAATATTTCTTTTGTTATGTGTTTCACTGGCAGACATAAAGACGCTGACTTCGTCAATCCCTGCGCCAAGTGCCCGTTCCAATCCCCGCATATTGGGAACTAATGCGGCATAAGTAATATCCTTTTCCTTTTTAAGTTCCCGTAAAACTTCCAATGCATCTGAAAGCTGGGGAATCCATTTCGGATGGACAAATGAAGTAACTTCAATATATGAAAGGCCGGTTTTGCCTAACATGTGAATCCATTCAATTTTGTCCTCCGTGTTTATTTTCACGGGCTCGTTCTGCAGTCCGTCTCTTGGCCCGACTTCCTTAATTTCTGCAAATCCCGGCAGTTTCATGAAATAATCTCCAATTCTACTAAATCATCTTCTTCATTAATAAAATCTCCCTCTTGCACGAAAATTTTTTTTACTCTTCCATTTTCTTCGGCGGGGATAGGAATCTCCATTTTCATAGATTCCAGGATCACCATATCCTGGCCGGCGGTCACCTCTTCTCCTTCTGAAACGACAATTTTCCATACCGTTCCTGCCATAGTTGCTTTTACTGTTGCCATATTTCATTCCTCCATTTATTCTTTTATGTAAGGAGGGGGCTTGAAAAGGAAAGCGATTCTTCAAGGGCGGTTTGGAAAAGAATCGCTTCCCTTCATCCGGACATGAAGCCCCCTCTTATTTCTTCATTGTTTTTGTTAAAGGTAAGTAATATTGCTCCACAAATTTTGTTGTTGTATGTCCTTTTAAAAAATTTTCGTGCCTGGCCGTTTGTAAAAGCATATCAATATTTGTTTTAATTCCTTCAATTTTATAGCTTTCAAGAGCTTCAATCAGACGTTCGCATGCCTGCTGCCGTGTTTCTCCTGAAACAACCAGCTTTGCAATCATCGGATCATAGAAAGGTGTCACAGTTGTTCCCGCTTCAGCCGCTGACTCGTGACGAATTCCTTCCCCTTCCGGCTGCTTGAGAGAGGTGATTGTGCCGGGTGACGGGAAGAAAGTGACGGGATCTTCGGCATAGATACGGGCTTCGATGGCATGTCCCTTTCTTGCAATATCCTCTTTTTTAATTATTAATGGCTCGCCGGCAGCAATTTTGATTTGTTCAGCCACTAAATCCAAGCCGGTAATTTCCTCTGTGACGGGATGCTCCACTTGTAACCGGGTATTCATCTCTAAGAAATAGAAATTTTCTTCGTTATCAACCAAAAATTCAATTGTACCCGCATTTGTATAATTAATATGCTTTGCCGCAGTTACGGCAGCAGTCAGCATTTTTTCCCTGGTTTCTTCCGAAATAAATGGGGAAGGCGCTTCTTCAATCACCTTTTGATGTCTCCTTTGAATTGAACATTCCCTTTCCCATAATGGAAGGACATGGCCGTACTTGTCGGCAATAATTTGCACTTCGATATGATGCGGTTCGGGGATATATTTTTCTATAAACATAGTGCCGTCCCCGAAAAAGGATTCGGCTCTTCTTTTATTGCCGGCAAACGCTTTGCGCATCTCCTCTTCATTTGAAATGAGTTGCATGCCAATTCCCCCGCCTCCAGCGGAAGCTTTAAGCATTAACGGATAACCGATTTTTTTGGCAGCAGCCAGTGCTTCTTCTTCGTTCTGAAGAGGAATATTGATTCCCTGGATTACGGGCACGCCGGCTTCCTGCATGGTTTTTCTTGCCTCAAGCTTGCTTCCCATGGCGGCAATAATATCTGCATCCGGGCCGATAAATACCAGACCTTCCTCAGCGCATCTCCGGGCAAAAACAGCATTTTCCGAAAGCAGGCCATAGCCGGGATGGATGGCCTCTGCCTTTGCTGTCTTTGCGACGGATATTATTTTCTCAATATTCAGATAACTTTGGTTAACAGGCGGTTTTCCGATCAGATACGCCTCATCCGCTTCTCTGACATGTAAGGAATCTGCATCTGCTTCCGAATAAACGGCAACAGTTTTAATATTCATTTTCTTACATGTCCGGATAATGCGCAGTGCTATTTCTCCCCGATTGGCAATTAATATTTTTGTAAACATGTCGTTGTCACGTTGTCTCCTTTCTGTTATTGAATGAGACTCATTGTTTGCTCACGAAGCTTAAATTTTTGTATTTTTCCGGAAGCAGTCATTGGATACTGCTTTGTAAAAAAGATATACTTTGGTATTTTGAAGTTGGAAATTTTCCCTTTGCAAAAGGTTTTAATTTCTTCCTCTGTTGCAGTTTCTCCCTCCCGTAAAATAATCCAAGCTGCGACTTCCTCTCCGTATACCCTGTCAGGAATGCCGACAATTTGCACATCCAAAATTTTCGGGTGGGTATAAAGAAATTCTTCTATTTCACGCGGATAGATATTTTCTCCGCCACGGATAATCATATCTTTTAAGCGTCCGGTTACTCTTACATACCCGTTTTCATCCATGACAGCCAAATCTCCGGTATGCAGCCAATTATCTTCATCGATTGCTTCTCTTGTCGCATCCCGGTTTTTGTAATATCCTTTCATGACATGATATCCTCTTGTGCACAATTCACCTTGTACATTCGGAGGTACTTCTTTGTTTGTTCCGGGTTCGACGATCTTAACTTCCACATTCGGTAATGCTCTGCCCACTGTTTCGACCTTAATGTCGAAAGGATCGTCTGCCCTTGTTTGGGTAATGACCGGAGAAGATTCTGTTTGTCCGTAGCAGATAGTAATGTCAGTCATTCCCATTTTATTGATTACGGATTTCATCACTTCTACAGGACAATTAGAACCTGCCATTACCCCTGTCCTTAATGTGGAAAGGTCAAAATCCCCGAAATTCGGCAAATTCAACTCGCTGATAAACATGGTCGGTACTCCGTGCAGAGCCGTGCATTTTGCTTTCTCCACTGTACGCAATACTTCTTCCGGATGATATTCCCGGACCGGAACCATCGTCGCTCCGACACTGACGCAGGCAAGTGTGCCGATTACCGAACCGAAGCAATGGAAAAACGGCACCGGAATGCAAAGGCGGTCTTCATGTGTCAGTTTCATGCACTCTGCGATATTGATTGCATTATTGATTAGATTTGAGTGGGTCAGCATAACCCCTTTTGGAAAGCCTGTCGTTCCGGAGGTATATTGCATATTGATCACATCTTCAAAGTGAAGGGATGTCATTCTTTCTTCCAGTTCTTTGTCCGGGACATTCTTTGCTAATTCTAAAATATAGGACCAATTGTACATGCCGGGATATTCCTTTTCGCTAAGGACAATCACATTTTTCAGCTTGGGCAAACGCTTGGAGTCCAGTTTGCCAGGTTCTGAATTACGGAGTTCCGGAGCGAGTTCATACAGGGTGTTGATATAAGAATGGTCACGGTATTGTTCCATCAGAATTAATGTTGTCGAATCAGATTGATTCAGCAAATATTCCAGTTCGTTTGCACGGTAATTTGTATTTACGGTTACTAAGACAGCACCCATTTTACCTGTTGCAAATTGCAGACTGACCCATTCCGGCTTATTCGTTGCCCACAGGGAGACATGTTCCCCTTTTTCAATGCCAAGAGCCATCAAACCTTTGGCAATGGTTTTGCAATGTTCGTTAAACTCTTGATAGCTCATTCTTAAATCAGGATTGATATAAACAAGAGCATCGTGGTCCGGAAACTGTTTAGCTTTCCCCTCCAATAATTGACCAATTGTTTCTTGAATCAATTCAGCCATGAAAGGATCCTCCTTTTTATATAAAAAATTTTGGCTTCTGCAATTAGCAGCCGATTAGTCTTGAAATGACCATTCGCTGAATTTCTGACGTCCCTTCACCAATTTCCATCAATTTAATGTCACGCAGATGTCTCTCGGCATCATAATCCTGCATATAACCATTTCCGCCGTGAATTTGCAATGCCTGATTGCAAACTTGAAAACCCATTTCTGAAGCAAACAGCTTGGCCATTGCCGCTTCTTTGGAAAAAGGTTTGTTTTGATCCTTTAACCAGGCGGCTTTATGCACTAAAGTTCTGGCCAGTTCAATATATGTAGCCATATCAGCCAATTTAAATTGAATTGCCTGGAACTTGGAAATTGGCTGGCCAAATTGTTTCCGCTCTTTTGCATAAGCTAGGGCTTCTTCATAGGCAGCCTGGGCTATGCCGACGGCCAAAGCAGCAATGGAAATTCTTCCCCCGTCTAAAGTGTAAAGGAATTGGCTGAATCCTTTCTTAGGGTCTCCGAGGAGGTTTTCTTTTGGCACGCGCACATTATCTAGGATGATTTCGCTCGTATTTGAAGCGCGAACGCCCATTTTTTTATATTCGCTTTTTATGGATACTCCGGGATTATCAGTTGGAACAATAATTGCTGAAATGATGTTTTTGCCGTCTTCCCTTTTTCCTGTAACAGCGGTGACGATAACTTGGCGGGCGTATCCGGCATTCGTGATCCAGCATTTTTCTCCATTGATCACGTATTCGTCCCCGTGCAGCACAGCTGTGGTTTTTGTTCCGCCGGCATCTGAACCTGCATTCGGTTCTGTTAATCCAAAAGCACCGAGGACTTCCCCCTTTGCCATGGGCACAAGCCATTCCTGTTTTTGTTCCTCAGTTCCAAAATAGTAGACAGGACTGGCTCCCAAACTGACCGCTGCTGCATAGCTCAGACCTGTTCCGCCGCAAGCTCTTCCGATTTCTTCAACTGCGATGGCATAGGAAATCGTATCTCCCCCGGAACCGCCGTATTCTTCGGGAAAAGGCAATCCCAGCAAACCCAGTTCGCCCATTTTTTTGAATGTTTCAAGCCTGAAAGAAGAGGTTTCGTCTAATTCTTTCGCAAACGGTTTAACCTCCTTTTCTGCAAAGTCTCTGACCATTTCGCGAATCATTTGCTGTTCTTTTGTCAATTCAAAATTCACCTGTTCTTACTCCTTTCATCGTACCGACTGGTCGGTCTGTAATATTATTTATTAAAACCAGATTTTCACCTGGTTTATCACGAATGTAAATGGATTACAGAATATTTCTCAATTTAACGGGTTGTACTATTCCGGGAAAAGCTTTTTACAAGTTTGACAGCTTCAGGTTTTCCTTGTTCGGTAATCAGAGAGTGCAGAATTAAATCTTTAAAAATATCAGCTATCTCTTCCATTGTTAACGGACCTTTTTGATCAAACCATTTGTACGTCCAGTTAATCATTCCGATAATGGCCATTGTGGTGATATTGGCCGGGACTTCTTTGCGAAAATCGCCGAGTTTTTGTCCTTCCTGAATAACTTGTTCAAGCAAATAACGGTATTGATCCCGTTTTACATTAATGGCACTTTGAAAGGAGTTGGACAAATAAATGCTTTCTTGATAAAAAACAGTAATATGTGATTGATAGACATCAAAAACTTTTGTAAAAGAATGGAGGATGGCGCACAGTCTGGAAATAGGCGTTTTGTATTCATCATAAGCCTCTTGTGCTTTTTCAATCGCATAAGTAATAAAGACATCATGGATTTGATAGAGAAGTTCATCTTTTGATTTGAAATTATGATAAAAACCGCCTTTAGACGTTTGTGCTGTATCAACAATTTGTTCGACTGAAACACCGTGAAAACCTTTTTCATTAAAAAGGCGTAAAGCTGTTTCTAAAATTCTTTCTTTCAACGGTTTTTTCTTCATTGCTCATCATCCTCTGGAATGATAATACCATAAACTAACAAAAAGAGGAAATTAAATTTCTGAAAATTTAAAATATTTTTGTTACAATTTGGTGACAATATGAAAATTTGACAATATTTACATTAAATATTATCGACTCATTGTTATTCTGCAGGTCTTTTGTAGATTGATCGGCAACAATAAGGAGTTCTTTCATGTGAAATGCTTTCATTTAATAATTTTATCTTACTCCGGGGTTTCCGGCTGCATGATTACCACCCTTGGAGAACTGTTAAAAAGCAGTCTTCAATTCCCATGCGGGAATATTGAAGAAACAACTGTTTATTTTTAAAAATTTTCATAATTTATGCTGGAATATATCTCTGCAAAAAGAAAAACCTGATCCTCTGTTTTTCGAGAATCAGGTTTATTATCCGATTTTCATGATTAACTGAAAAGAACAGCAATAATCTCATCCATAGTCATTGAACTGTCCACTTCAAAGGTTCCAAGCTGAAGTCTGTTTGCGACCCCTTTTTCTTCAACTCTATTAGTAAAATCATAGGCATTCTCGATAAAGTCTTCCCTTTCAAGGATTTTTCCGATATCGATGCTTGTCATCCCCGGCGAAACTGTAATTGTTATTTTACGCACGGTTTCTTCAGGCTCATCTTGTGCTTCTTCATTTTCAGACGGCTGTTCATTTCCGTTCTCTGAATTTTCGCCGGAAGAAGGGGCAACCATTTCATTCCACTCTTCTTCTGTATGGATAAGATATCCGGCAGCAGTCAGTTGTTCTATCATCTCATCCTCTGTTAAAGCAGCTTTGGGTCCTTCACTTGAATCGGAGAGATAAACAATGCCGATTACGATAGAGGCAGTCAGCAAACCAACAGCATAGCTAAATACCATTTTGGCATTAATACTTTTTAATGCCTTTTTCAGCCAGTTTTTATATTTGTCTGTAGTCATTTGCTTTAAGCCCCTTCCTTATTAACAGATGTATAAGGTGTCAGCAGGTTTATCACTTCTTTTTCATTCAGATCCGTGTTCTTGGCAATACTTTCAACGGAATATCCCCTTCTGTGAAGATCAAGGATATTTCGAAGGACTTTCCGCTTGGCGGGAGAGAGTTTCAGTTCCGCATTTTTTGCGAGAATTTCGATATCTAACTCAAGAAGACGGTTCTGCTCCTGAAGCTTTTTTATTTCATTCATCATAGAAAAATAGATGGTATTCAGTTCCCGTTGCTCTTTTACAGACGAGTGCCTGAGTTTCAGAATGGAAGCAATGAGCAATGCTGTTGCAATGATTATCAGGATGGCTAACGCCCATTCGATCATAAATGTTATCCTCCCTTTAAAAACTTATTCCCGCAGTATATTATTATACATTTAAAAGTGAGGAATTTGGGGTTAATTTTTGAAAATACACCAAAAGTAAGAGTATTTCACTTCCGGTTGTAAAAGATAATCTTATCGAATGACGTCGTTAAACCCATTCTTTTTCAAGAGTTTGCCAACAGGCTAAATAATTCTGATGCAAGAACAGATGTAATATTTTACCATATGAGAGAGTGTGTATTTTTATGACTTTCGGCCTATTTTTCTCGTCGAAAATAGAGTTTTATTGTTTCTTTTTGTCGAAACTTTAGATGTTTACATTATTCTTTGAAAGTCCATTTTTGTTCCAAATTGAAAACAGATTTGTAAAAAAAGTTCTTGAATCGAATTTTTTCTTTTATATGCAATTAATTTCGGGCATATCTTTTCAAGATTCTATCTACACTTCCTCCATAGCCTTCTCCGAACATATTTAAATGCACAAGCAAATAATAGAGTTGGTATAATTCTTTTCTTTCATGATACCCGGAACTTAGAGGTAAAACTGTCTGATAAGATTCATAAAACTGGAGGGAAAATCCGCCGAAAAGCTCGGTAAAAGCCAGTTCAAACTCATGATCCCCATACAGGACTGAGGGATCGATTAAATATGGTAAGCCATTCCTGCCGGTAATCCAGTTCCCTCCCCACAGATCGCCATGAAGAAGCGAGCACTTCGGGTATTCAGGTATCCATTCGTCGAGGTGATCAAGAAGCCGGACCAGAAGCTTTTCTCTCTTTCCGGAAATGGTTCCGAGGGAGCGGCCCAACGATAATTGTCCTCCCAATCTTTTTTCGCGGAAATATTGCAGCCAGCTTGTAAAAAGTCCGTTTTGCTGCTGCAAGAACCCAATATATGTATCAGTTTCGAAACCGAATTGCTGGCGTTCATACATGTGGAGTTCAGCAAGTTGTTTTCCAAGAAGCACTTGAGTGTCTGGTGTTGGCTGCCCTTGAACCCATTCCATCCAAAGCATGGGGATTCCAGTTGACCGGTCCTTCCACACTCCGAATACTTGCGGCACTTTAATCGTATTTGTCTCAGCAATGAGATATAATCCTTTTGCTTCAGTTTGAAAAAAATTGACGTCTTCTTTTTTATTTACTTTAACAAAATATTCGTTTTCATTTGTCCTGACATAATAAGCTTCATTTATATCACCCCCTGATACCGGCCGTGCTTCTTTTATGTTCCCGTCCGGTTCAATGACGCGCAAATTTCTTTTGAGAATTTCGATCATGGTCATTCCTCTTTTCCAAAAATTATTTGTTATCGGAACATATTAATCATAACAAAAATGCATTTTACCATGAACTTCCCATTCCTCATGGTTCATCTAAAAAATTAAAGTGACTTTATAAAACAGAAATCCGGGGAGATACTAGTGAAGAAAATGATCGGACGTATATGTAAATGTAGCCCAAAGAAATAAGAGATTTAATTATGATTGAGGATGAAAACGGTTTTAAAAAAGAATTGGCTGAGGAAGCTTTATTTGATATGGATGAAAGAACCTATGCGATGTTAAAAGCGATGGACAAGACGGATGAGATGATTGTAATGGAAATAGGCCGGGATGAACACGGCCAATATTTAACTGGGATTGACGATCCGGAAAAAGTACAAATGATACTGGATGCTTACGAGGTTACCCTCAAAGAGAATCCCGCCGAAAAATAGAAAATTGATTCGATATATTCCGCAAAAACGAGATTATTATTTCTATGTTCATCCATAGTTGAATCCTTTATGTTATACTGTAATTTAATATAGTAATAAATTTTGTAAAAGGAGGTTGACATCCGGAAAATGCGAAATGAATTTCTAATTAAAAAAGATGGTGACCTTTGGTTAACCGAGGATGAAAGGAATAATTTAAAAATAAGTTACCGGATAAAGGAAGTTGTTTTTGAGGAAAAATCCCCGTTTCAGCATGTTATGATTCTTGATTCATATGAATTTGGACGAATGCTTGTGTTAGACGGTATCGTTCAAACTACTTCCCTTGACGGTCATATTTATAATGAAATGATTTCTCATGTGCCAATCAGCTTCCATCCCAATCCGAAGAAAGTTTTAATTATCGGCGGCGGTGATTGCGGAGCTGCCAAAGAAGTTTGTAAATATCCCGAAATAGAACAGGTTGACATGGTTGAGATAGACGAAGCGGTTGTGAGGGCCTGTATGGAACATCTCCCTGCCGTTTCAGGCAGTTTGTCCGACGAACGCGTTCGTTATATTTATGATGATGGCGTCAAATTTATAAAGGATAAAGAGAATGAATATGATGTGATTATCATAGATTCCTCTGATCCAATCGGACCGGCTGAAGTATTATTTGAGAAAAGTTTTTATCAAAGTGTGTACCGTGCATTAAAAGAAGATGGATTAATGGTATGTCAGAGCGGTTCGCCGATTTTTCAGGAAAATGTTAATAAACAAACTTATCAAAGACTTAAGAGTCTGTTTCCGGCGGTAAATATGTATGTGGCAGTTGTTCCGACATATCCGGGAGGCCTTTGGAGTTTTACGCTCGCTTCGAAGCGTTATGAGACGAGTAATCCTGATAAAGTGAAAAATAAGGATACATATTATGTGAATGAAAATATTGTTGAAAGCTGTTTTGCGCTGCCCGCATTTGTTCACAAAAGATTAAATGAATAACCCAACTTATGTTGGGTTATTTTTTCGAGAAATAATATTTTTTAAAGAAAACGAAATCCGGTAGAAATTGACTATTTATGTAGATAATTATTATACTTAACTTGTTAAAGTCAAAGATTTCCCTTTCTGAACGGAGTGAAACCATTTATGATAGATACTAAAAAAGCTTTATTAATTCTGTTTGCCGTCATGTTCCTTGTCATGATCGGGTTCGGGATTATCATACCCGTACTGCCGTTTTTTGCGGAGGAACTTGGGGCCAACCCCACCGAACTTGGGTTTTTGATGGCGGTATATTCAATCACTCAATTGATTTTTGCTCCAATGTGGGGGAAAATTTCTGATCGGATTGGACGTAAACCGGTCATTTTGATTGGTATTTTAGGTTTATCCCTCTCCTTTTTCTTAACCGGATTGGCCTCATCCTTATGGATGTTATTTGCGGCGCGGATTGCCGGCGGATTTTTGTCGGCCGCTAATTTGCCGACAGTAATGGCTTATGCTGCTGATATTACATCCAATGAAGACAGAGGTAAAGGAATGGGCGTGATTGGTGCGGCAACCGGACTGGGGTTTGTTTTCGGTCCTGCAGTTGGAGGGATTTTTTCCAAAATCAGCCTCAGCATGCCTTTTTATGTTGCCGGAGCATCTTCATTAGTAACATTTCTGCTTGTATGGTTTTTCTTAAAAGAATCCCTATCGAAGGAACAAAGAGAAAATTTACAAGTAAAGGAAAAAATGTCGTGGAGAAAGACCATTTCCTCTCCTCATATGATTCTTTATTCTCTCCAGCTCTTTGTCTCCCTTTCCATGGCCGGGCTTGAAGCAACCTTTGCTTATTTTGCAAAGCAAAAGGCAGGACTTGGCACCGTAGAGTTAGGCTATATTTTTATGATTATGGGATTGGCATCAGCTTTTGTGCAAGGCGGGGTAATTGGCAAACTGACCAGACGGTTTGGAGAAGGGCCGGTTATCCAGGCAGGCGTAATCATCTCGGCAGCCGGTTTTGGACTTATTTTGTTAATTGACAGTTTCTTGACTGCTGCTGTCTGTTTAACGATTTTTGGAATCGGGAATGGCATCATCCGGCCGAGTGTTTCTGCTCTCTTAACGAAATCATCGGGTGCAAAATACGGCACAGTATCCGGATTGCTGTCTTCTTTCGATTCATTTGGACGAATTATCGGACCGCCGTTGGGAGGCTGGTTGTTTACAATTGCAATCGGATTGCCGTATTTGTCAGGGATCCTGTTGTCAATCATTGCCTTTGTTTTGTATCAAATGTATATTTTACAGGAAAAAAAGGAGATTTCCTCTTCGGTTAATTAAAGTAAGGGCCCGGGCAAAAGCCCGGCGCCTGATTTTTTTCCGCATTGTCCCGGTCAGACACTTCACCGGGAATAAATCTCCTGACTTCTTCACATGAACAGGGAAAAATAGTTTTTGTTTAAATGAAGAGATTAATATTGCCTTCTTCGGCCTCACCCAAGTAGGCGGAAACACCCGCGAATTGCAGAGGTTCCATCAATTCTTCCTTTTTAATTCCGAGAAGATCCATGGTCATCGTACAAGCAACAAGTTGAACACCCTGTTGCTGCGCCAATTCAATTAATTGCGGCAGTTCAAGAGCATTATGCTTTTTGATTACTTTCTTAAGCAAGCGCCGTCCCAGGCCGCCAAAATTCATTTTTGACAATCCCAATTTATCTGCCTGGTTTGGCATCATGTTGGCAAACATTTTTTCAAGCATGTTTTTTTTCAAGGGGACGTTATGATTTTTGCGAAGCGTGTTTAATCCCCAAAAAGTATGGAAAATGGTAACATCATGCTCATATGCGGCTGCTCCGTTGCCGATAATATAAGCCGCCATCGCCTTATCATAATCTCCGCTGAACAAAATAATCGTTGTCTTTTTTCTTTCCCCCATCACATTCGCCCTCTTTCGGAGTTACGAATTTTAACTGCCTTTTTGAATCCAAAATTTATAAATATCCTGATCCTGCTCATGTTTAAGCATTTTGTGTCCTCTTGCTTTCGCCCATGCTGAAAGATCTTTTACTGAGCCTTTATCTGTGGTATGAACCTCCAAAATTTGTCCATTTGCAAGCTCATTCATTGTTTCTCTTGTTTTAATAAGCGGCATTGGACAAGCCAGCCCTTTTGCATCAACGAAATAATCCGCCTTCATAAAAACAGCCTCCTTTTATACGATTACCCCTATGAGTATATTATAATCTTTTTGGAAATTATGTCAATAATTAGAAATTTCATATTAAAAATTAATTTATTAAACTTTGGCTCTGAATATCGAAAACGGATTTTATAAACCACCGGTGCGTTAAAGAGCAGACATACTTTTTGGAAACCTGTTTTGAAAACTAACAATGAACTGCAATGCCAAAATGGTGGGTTCTGCCATTTGTAAAGATCCATTTTCTGATAATCTTAAGGCTTCTTGCGGGGATATCCAAAAAGCTTCAGCAATTTCATATTGACAAGGAGCGGGATTCTGACTT
>JANWJP010000210.1 GCA_025451895.1 Robertmurraya sp. | reverse complement strand
TTGGATCCCGTATGACTGGATAAGACTTGAACACGGGACTCAAAATCTCTTTTTGGGTCCCAATTCAAAAAAAATGCGGCAGCCACGGGCTCAAATATTCCATTTTGGATCCCAAATTGAACGGGAAGTGGAATAAACGGGACTCAAAATGTTGTTTTGGATCCCATAATTCCAAGAAATGCTTTTCCACGGGCTCTAAAATGGCAAGTTGGATCCCGAATAAGCGGATAAGACTCGAAAACGGGACTCAAAATCTCTTTTTGGATCCCAATTAATTAAAAAATCGGCAGACACGGGCTCTAATATTCCATTTTGGCTCCCAAATTGAACCGGAAGTGGAACTAACGGGATTCAAAAAGCTGTTTTGGATCCCATAATTCCAAGAAATGCATTTCCACGGGATCTAAAATGGCAAGTTGGATCCCGAATAAGCGGATAAGACTCGAAAACGGGACTCAAAATCTCTTTTTGGATCCCAATTCATAAAAAATGCGGCAGACACGGGCTCTAATATTTCATTTTGGCTCCCAAATTGAACGGGAAGTGGAACAAACGGGATTCAAAATGCTGTCTCTTGGTCCTGGATCCCATATTAACAAGAACTCTCTTATAAAGAGCGCTACCCTGGCAAGCTGCATCTTCCCTCCCGTATGAAGGATAATATTCCAAAACTGGCCCCAAACTTCATTTTTTGAGTCCTATTTCACAAAAAATGCGTCCTACCGGCTCTTTCCTTTGCTGTTTTTTTGCCTGCTTATTCTGCTGCCCGCCCGCATTCCCCGCTCGTCAAACAATGATTTTAATTTATGGCAAAAAGGTTTATTTCTTCCTGATTTAGGGCATTTTTTTACTGTAATGGGTTTTAATAGGTGCAAATAAAACAACCGGATTGATGAACTTAAATCAGGAAGGAGAGCTTGAAAGTGAGTAATGTGTTGCAAGCAAAGGAAAGAACCGAATTTCGCAGATCAGCTTTAACAAATATCAGGAGGGAAGGGAATATTCCCGCTGTTGTTTACGGAGTTAATATGGAGGCCAAGCCGATCTATGTGAACGGGCCCCAGTTTTTTCAAGTAATCAAAAAAGTGGGCCGCAACGGGCTTATGTCTCTTGATTTGAACGGGAAGAGAATGGACGTGATGCTGAATGATTATCAGGAGGATCCGATCAGTAAGGATCTTGTCCATTTAGATTTGCTTGCGGTGGATATGACTAGGGAGATTAATGCAATGGTCAGGGTCGATTTAGTTGGGGATCCGGCAGGAGTGAGGGATGGAGGAGTGCTGCAGCAGCCTCTGTTTGAAATTTCCATTACATCCACGCCCGCAAATGTCCCTTCGGCAATTGAAGTGGATATTACAGGTCTTGGGGTTAATGAAACGTTGACGATCGGCGATATAAAAGGCAATTATTCTTTTAAAATTAATCATGAAGATGATGAAACCGTTGCCTCCATCTTGCCGCCGAAACAGGAAGATGTCATTTCCACCGGGGAAAAACAATCAGAGGGTGTACCTGAAAAACTGGAAGTAAGTGAAGAAACACCGGAATCTAAACCGGAAGAATAAAAAATTTCCTAAAGGAATTTTTCTTGGTATGATATGATTAGGATAGGCTCTAAAAAAAGAAGTCGTAAGCCAGACATGAGAGCGAACAACAGGGACTGACTCTTTAGTCAGCCCCATTGTGCTGTTTAAGAAATAGTGAGTGGTGAGGGGTCGAATGAAGTTAATTGTCGGTTTGGGGAATCCGGGGAAGCAATATGAAAAGACAAGGCATAATATTGGTTTTCAAGTAGTGGATCGGTTGTCGGAAAAATTAGACATTCCATTAACACAAGCAAAATTTAAAGGTTTATTCGGCAGCGGCCATGTACGCGGGGAAAAGGTTATTTTGTTAAAACCCCTTACTTATATGAATTTGTCGGGAGAGGCAATCCGTATGGTGATGGATTATTTTAATATTTCCCCTGAGGATATTATCGTAATTTATGATGATTTGGACTTGCCGGTCGGGAAGATCCGCCTCCGCCAAAAGGGCAGCGCAGGCGGACATAACGGGATAAAATCAACGATTCAGCATCTGGGCACGCAGGAGTTTAACAGGATTCGGGTGGGAATCGCGAGACCGCAGAACGGGCAGAGTGTTACAGACTATGTCCTGTCCAATTTTTCCGGGGAAGAACAGGAAATTATAAACGAAGTGGTAAACAGATGTGCTGAGGCCTGTGAAGCTGCTTTGGAGAAACCGTTTTTACAGGTAATGAATGAATTTAATTAATTGCCTCATGGAAGGAATTTTCCTGACATATGATATGGTAAATGAATAAATTTCCTTATAAACGGACAATATAGCATTAGTAAATGTTTATAAGGAGGGACAGGCATGGCACTTTATTATCATTGCCGTCATTGCGGAATTCAAATAGGTAAGCTTGAAGATATTTCGCTGAACTCCGAAAAGCTCGGTTTTCATAAATTGACAGATGAAGAAAGAATGGAATTGATCTCTTATGAAGCTTCGGGAGATATCCGTGTGACTTCAATCTGTGAAGATTGTCAGGAATCCTTGGAACGGAACCCTGCATATTATGAAAACGACTATTTGATTCATTAGAAAAAAGGCTTTGGATCCTTTCCAAAGCATTTTTCTATTTTCATTTTTCATGATGGGGAAACAACAGAAGGTGAGAAATAGATTTGAAGGTAAAATTTCAGGGAGGAGGGTTTTTGTTGCTTGGTTTAAAAAGTCTATTTTACAAGCAGGATGATGCCGGTTCTGTGATTTCCGGAATTGAAGCCGGTCTGCGGGAACAGCTTGTTGCAGGGCTGTCCGGTTCTTCCAGGACAGTATTTATGGCGTCCATTTATGAGCAAACACGAAGAGCTATGCTCATAGTTACTCATAATCTTTTACAGGCACAAAAGCTCCATGATGATTTAGTGAGATTGCTTGGTGAAGAGGAAGTTTTATTATATCCTGCCAATGAATTGATTGCAGCGGAGATGAGTATTGCCAGTCCTGAACTGCGGGCACAGCGGATTGAGGTTCTGAATTATTGGAGTACTCATAAAAAGGGAATTGTGATTGCACCTGTTGCGGGAGTTAAGAAAATATTGCCTCCTATTGAGCTATGGAAAAGTCTCCAGTTCCATTTGAGAGTGAACGAGGAGATTGATATAGACGAACTGTTAACAAAATTTGTGGAAATGGGCTATTCCCGCAGTGATATGGTGATGTCACCGGGGGAATTCAGCATCAGGGGCGGAATTATTGATATTTATCCTTTGACTGAGGAAGAGCCGATTCGAATCGAATTGTTTGATACAGAAATTGAGTCCATTCGCACTTTTTCCATTGAAGACCAGCGCTCAAGGAAAAAACTGCAGGAGGTGCGGATCGGTCCGGCTACGGAAATCCCGTTTGAAAAAAGACATTACAAGGTTACAGCTGAAAAGCTTGAACAGGGTCTGGCGAAGAGTCTGAAAAGGCTGAAAAAAGAAGAGGCAAAAACATTGTTTGCCCAAAATATCGGTTATGAGCTGGAAAAACTGAAAAATGAACAAAAGCCGGATGAACTTTTTAAATATTTATCCCTTGCCTATGAAAGGGAAGATAATCTAGTAAACTATTTGCCGGATGAAGGTCTGATTTTTATCGATGAAATCAGCAGAGTGCAGGAAATGAGCGCTTCCCTTGATAAGGAAGAGGCAGATTGGTATACGTCTTTGCTTGGGGAAGGAAAAATTATCCATGATGTAAAAGTTACTCATCAACTTCAAGGTGCTCTCCATCAGAAGTCCCATCCAATTATATATTTATCTTTGTTTTTAAGGCATGTTCCGAATACTAATCCGCAGAATATTATAAATATTTCGTGTAAACAAATGCAGAATTTTCACGGACAGATGCATGTCCTTAAATCTGAAGTGGAAAGATGGAAAAAGGGAAATTTTGCAGTTGTCTTTCTTGGCGCCGATAAAACAAGAACTGATAAATTGGAAAGGGTTTTAGGGGATTATGGCGTAGAGGCTGTTTCTTTAAAAAAGAACAGTCAAATTTTGCCGGGAACGGTGCAAATTGTTGAGGGAGACCTTCACACAGGTTTTGAGCTGCCCATTCAGAGGGTTGCCATCATTACGGAAAGGGAGCTCTTTAACAAGAAAACAAAACGGACTCCGCAGCGCCAGAAGCTTTCTAATGCAGAACGGATTAAAAGCTATTCGGAGTTGAAGGTGGGCGATTATGTCGTTCATGTTAACCACGGAATCGGGAAATATCTCGGGATTGAGACGCTAGAAATAAACGGGGTCCATAAAGATTATTTGCAAATCCGTTACCAGGGTAATGATAAGCTCTACGTGCCGGTGGAGCAGATTGATCTTGTCCAAAAATATGTCGCATCTGAAGGAAAAGAACCGAAGATTTATAAACTTGGCGGCAGTGAATGGAAAAAGGTAAAACGGAAGGTGCAATCTTCCGTTGAAGATATTGCTGATGATCTTATTAAGCTTTATGCGGAGAGGGAAGCGACGAAAGGATTTGCATTTTCTCCTGACGGGGATTTGCAGAGGGAATTTGAAGCCTCATTCCAATACCAGGAAACAGAGGATCAACTTCGCTCCATTCAGGAAATCAAGCGGGATATGGAAAGGGATCGGCCGATGGATCGGCTGTTATGCGGTGATGTCGGCTACGGGAAAACAGAAGTTGCGATCCGGGCGGCTTTTAAAGCCATTGTCGACGGGAAGCAGGTGGCCTTTTTGGTGCCGACCACCATTCTTGCCCAGCAGCATTATGAAACGATGCGGGAAAGATTTCAGGATTATCCGATTAAAATTGGCATGTTAAGCCGTTTCCGCACCAGGAAACAACAACAGGAAACCATTCAGGGATTGAAGAACGGAACAATTGATATTGTCGTCGGAACGCACCGTCTCTTATCAAAGGACGTTGCCTACCATGATCTCGGACTGCTAATTATTGATGAGGAGCAGCGGTTCGGGGTCACACATAAGGAAAAAATTAAGAAACTGAAAACGAATATTGATGTGTTAACACTCACAGCTACTCCGATTCCAAGAACTTTGCATATGTCCATGCTTGGTGTCCGTGATTTGTCGATCATTGAAACTCCGCCGGAAAACCGTTTTCCGGTGCAAACGTATGTAATGGAATATAATCCGGGATTGATTCGTGAGGCGATTGAAAGGGAGTTGGCCAGAGAAGGCCAGATCTACTTTCTTTATAACAGGGTTGAGGATATTGAGAGAAAAGCGGAAGAAATTTCAATGCTTGTTCCGGATGCCCGTGTGACTTATGCCCACGGCCAAATGTCCGAAAATGAACTTGAATCGGTGATGCTGGCCTTTTTAGAAGGAGAATTTGATGTACTGGTAAGCACAACGATCATCGAAACCGGTGTGGATATTCCCAACGTAAACACGCTTATTGTTTATGATGCGGATAAAATGGGCCTTTCCCAGCTGTACCAGCTCCGGGGCCGGGTGGGCCGTTCCAACCGCATCGCTTATGCGTATTTTACTTACAGAAAAGACAAGATTCTTACAGAAGTCGCCGAAAAAAGATTACAAGCTATCAAGGAGTTTACGGAACTGGGATCCGGCTTCAAAATTGCGATGAGGGACTTATCAATCCGCGGGGCGGGAAATCTTTTGGGCGCCCAACAGCATGGTTTTATAGATTCAGTGGGCTTTGATTTATATTCACAAATGTTGAAGGAAGCCATTGAGGAACGGAAAGGCGCAATGGCTGCGGAACAGCAGCGGCAGGCTTCTGTGGAAATAGATTTAGAGATTGATGCTTACATTCCGGACAAATATATTTCTGACGGCCATCAAAAGATTGAGATGTACAAGAGGTTCCGCGGGGTTACCACTGTGGAAGATATCAGGGAGCTTGAAGAAGAAATGCTCGACCGTTTCGGGGACTATCCGGATCAGGTTGCATATTTATTCCAGGTATCAGAAATTAAAGTTAACTCCCTGGCAGTCGGTGTAGAGTCCATTAAACAGAATAAGGACGAGATTACGATTATGTTCTCTGAAGAAGCCAGCATGAATATAAACGGGCAGAAGGTCATTGCCTTGATCAACCCGCTGGGAAGAATGGCCGGCGTCGGGATGGAAGGAAAAAAACTGAAAATTGTCCTTCATATTAAGGGCGTAGACCAGGTGAAATGGCTGAATGCAATTTTAGATATTGTTGAAGGATTGCGTGAGACAGGAAAAGAAGAAAGAACCGTATCTTAATGTATAAGTTTCGTGAAATTGGTTATCTTAATTCATGTTGTTTTAGAGGAAAAGAATAAAATGGAAAAAATAACCTAATTTGGTAAAATCATCGTCGACGAATAATTATGCGTTTGTGCATATAACTTTTTGAGATGATAGATACTAAAGTCAAATATGGCAAAGATTTCACAACGGGAGAAATCATTGTCAATCAAAAATCATCAGATGAAAGTGAGGCAACATGGATGAAAGCAACAGGTATTGTTCGTCGAATCGATGATTTAGGCCGCGTAGTGATTCCGAAAGAAATTCGCAGAACTCTCCGTATCCGTGAAGGGGATCCCCTGGAGATTTTCGTTGACCGCGAAGGGGAGGTCATCCTGAAAAAGTATTCTCCTATAAGTGAATTAAGTGATTTTGCCAAGGAATATGCCGAAGCGTTATTTGATAGCTTGGCAAATCCGGTTTTGATTTGTGATAGAGATTCATACATTGCAGTTGCCGGCGGTTCGAAAAAGGATTATTTAAATAAATCAATCAGCCCCCTGATTGAAAAAATTATGGAAGATCGTGTCTCTGTGCTGCATAATCAACCAAGTGAAATTGCTTTGGCAGAAGGTTTTGAAGAAACCATATCCTCTTATACTGTTGGTCCGATCATTGCCAATGGAGATCCGATTGGAGCGGTGATTATTTTTTCAAAAAAAGGATCGATCGGTGAAGTTGAGCATAAGGCGGTAGAAACGGCAGCAGGCTTTTTGGCAAGGCAGATGGAGTCTTAATTTTTATCCATATTGGAATTCGAAAGGCGGCACAGGGCTGCCTTTTTTATTTTGCAAATCTCTGAGATATTGTTCCTTTTTAAGACAGGTTGCCGGCTGTTTGTCAGCGTTTTTGACGGGCATTTTTTAAAAAGGGCTCCCTTGAAAACATCTTTGTTACTAGTTCGAAACATCAAGCCTTATCAATCTCTGTGTCCGTCCCTATAACTAATATATAGTGGATATAACAGGATAATAGCTTGTTTTCATATATCGTGGTGCCATGTATCAATGGCATGGATGTCTGTATTAAAGGGCAATGTTGATTTTAATATATTATGTTGATTGGAGTGAAAGGCACGAAGACTCCTCCTAA
>JANWJP010000209.1 GCA_025451895.1 Robertmurraya sp. | reverse complement strand
TGATTAATGCCGACAGAGACCATCTTGATGTCAGTGACGATTCTTTTTCCTTCAAGGATCGCCCTGATTCCAGCCTGAATGGCATCAGGATGAAAGCGCATGCTTTTTCCCAATTCAAAATCGGCCGTCGAATGGATCACTCTTTGAACGATCGGATATTGCTCTTCCGTAAAGGAATGGGGCCCCATTTCCTCATCAATAATGGCGAAGCTCCTGCCTTCAATTTTCTGCGGATGAATCGTTTCAGGCTTAAAGCCTGTTTTAAAATCGATCACAAAATCTCTCCTTTCCCTGCTAAAGCATGCAGATGCTGAATAAGTGGCGGAAATGTTTCGTGCACATTCCCGTATTCGATTTGCGGACGCTTAATAACAACGACCTTTATGCCAAGCTCTAATGCTGCGGAAACCTTTTCTGTAAAGGAACCGGCATCCCCGCTTTCTTTCGTAATCATCATCTTTGTTTCAAAAAGAGAGAATAATTCCCGGTTAAATTCTTTTGAAAAAGGCCCTTGAACCGCAACGATATTTTTTTGGGGAATTTTCAGCTGTTCGCAAAGTTCCAGATTGTCCTTCCGCGGCAGCAGCCTGATCACCATCCGGATCCCTGGAAGAGGAAGAAGTCTTTCGGCAAAAAGAGGCAGGGTCTTGCTTCCGGTTGTCAAAAAAACAGTGCCGATTACCTCCGCTGCCATCTCCGCCGCCTCCTCATAACTGTTCACATAATGAATGAGCGGATGCTGGGGCCGTAATGATTTGCGCTCATAACGGAGATAAGGAATTTGGAACCTCCGGGCATTTTTCACCGCATTTTTACTGACCTCTTCCGCAAACGGATGACTGGCATCAACAACAGCTGCAATCTGATGTTCCTGAAAAAATTCCCCCATCTCCTGATTTGACAGCCTGCCGATATGAACAGGGATATCGTATTTCCTCCATTCCTCCGCAGCAGAATCAGTGACAACCGATACCAAAACGGAAAAACCTTCATCCTTCAATTTCAGCCCCAGTTCCCGCGCATCACCGGTCCCGGCAAATAATAAAATCATTTACCGGACTCCTCTTCGTGATGATGGTAGTGATGGCTCTTACCATAATGAGAGTGATGGTGATGATGACTCTTATCATGAACATCTTGTTTGTGATGACGATGTCCCTCATTATGATGGCCGTGATGAGAGTGACTTTCATCGTGTTCGTCGTGATGATGGTGGTGATGCGCAAAAAGGCGGCCGGCTTCAAACCGATATGCACAAGTATCACAATTCATTCGCGCTTCCTCATTCAATGCTTCTTCGATTCTTTCCAGAAAAATTGTTTGGAAGTGCGGATGAAGGCCTAGATAGTCCGCCAGCTTGAATTGAATGCCTGGATACTTTTCCCCGTAGCTCCCAATCATTTTTTCAAGCCTTTTAATCAAAATCCCGGTAAACAAAAAGTATGGAAGAACAATAATTCTTTTTGCACCCAACTTCATGCAGCGTTCGACCCCTGCTTCGACAAGAGGGGTTGTCACCCCCATAAAAGCAGGCTCAACCATCCCAAAATTCAGCTTTTCCCAGAGCAGACGGGCAATTTTATATAAATCACTGTTTGCATCCCGGTCGCTTCCGCCCCTGCCCACTAACAGAAGGGCTGTATCCGGAGCAGGAATGGCTGTGTTTTCGCCAATCTCTTCAACCCGTTCCCGGCATATTTCAAGAGCGACATCATGGATGCCTATTGGCCGCCCGTATGTAAACCGGACATGCGGGTATTTTTCCTTCGCCTCGTCCAGTTCGTTCGGAATATGGATCTTGGAATGACCTGCTTGCAAAAGCATCATCGGAATCACCGCAATCTTCCGTGCCCCTTTAGCGACCAGGGCGGCTATCCCCTCCGGAATATCCGGTTTTGCAAATTCCAAAAAACAGGTTCCGATCATTATATGGCTGTCAAGCTTTGTTTCTAATGCATCCATAAACGCATATACTTCTTCAATTGCTTCTTTATCCTTGCTTCCGTGAGCAACCATCAATACTGCTTGCAAATTTCATTCCTCCTGTTTGGCAGCCGCCGCAAACGGTGCCATGATGCACCGTCCGGATGGCACATTTGCTAACAAAATATCCATGCGGCCAAGTCATTGCGGCTTCATGCCAGTAAATAAAGTCCTTTATGGCTGACCGCCATGAAGCGCCCACGGTTCATTTTCCTCCTTCAACCGTTCGTGTTTCTTTAAAGGCTGCTCCTCTTCTGTTAAATCGTATTTTTTCTCATAACCTCTCGGTGTGATGATTTTGCCGTCATGAATAAATGTCGATGAATTTCCGATAATGATTGTTGTCAGCATGCCGATTTCATGCTCCAGCATACGCCCGAGAGTGGTGACAACAATATGCTCTTTCTCCCTGTAGGCGCTTTTTACAATGCCAACCGGTGTATCGGGAGATTTGTATTTTAACAGTATTTTTTGCGCTTCCTCGATCTGTCTGACCCTTTTCTTGCTTCGCGGATTATAAAGGGCAATGACAAAATCGGCCTCTGCGGCGGCATGGAGTCTTTTTTCAATCACTTTCCACGGAGTGAGATGGTCACTTAAACTAATCGTGCACGAATCATGCATCACCGGAGCCCCAAGAAGGGAAGCGACTGAATTAACCGCTGATATTCCCGGAACGATTTCCACTTCCACACCCGTCTTTCGGGTCCACCCACGGCCAGCCAGCACTTCATAAACAAGGCCTGCCATCCCGTACACTCCCGCATCACCGCTTGAAACAACCGCAACCTTGTTGCCTTCCTCTGCCAGTTTAATCGCTTTTTGAACCCGCTCAACTTCCTCGGACATGCCCGTACTGATCACTTCCTGTGTCGTAATCAGTTCTTTGACAAGGCCGATGTATGTTTTATATCCAATGACAATATTGCTTTCAGTAACAGCTTCTCTTGCTCTTTCGGTCAAGTGCTTGACGCTGCCCGGTCCGCAGCCGATGACAAATAACTTTCCTTTCATATTTACTCCCTCACTTCGATTCATTCCTTAACAAAAAAACCTTAGCCATCCCGAAGGCGGCTAAGGTTTAATAACAGCATCATTAACGGCATACACAAACATGCCAACGCTATCACTATTCTTCCCTCCGAAGAATGAGATACATTGTCAACAGCAGGTTTCCTGGCTTCGCTTCGTCCTACTCTTGTCCCTTCCCGGAAAAACTCCGGTGGCATGCACAATTTCGTCCGCGTTACAGTAGCGGGGGCTGCATCGGATTTGCACCGATTTCCCTTTTACCTCCTGACATGGAGCACTGTCAACAAACGATATGCAATTGTCAATTTTCAGCAATATTATTATTACACCATTATTTTCTTGCTGACAAGAGATTTTGTTATACAAAAATTATTTTAAAGTTAAGTTTATCCATGTATTGCAACAGTTTCCACCCCTTTGTTACAATTTTGTGACATTTTTTCCTGTAGACAGACAGAAATTTTTATGTTTATACTAATTGCGACAATTTCATCAGATTTTTTTGTTTGTCAAGATATGTCTGCCATCAGGAAACCGGACTTTTACGGCTGCCGTGAACGACAGCGCGGCCCCCGTCTGACAGCAGTCTTGCAAACAAAAACGATATTCAAAACAGGTGTTGACAATTCGTCAACTAAAAGGGAAGCCGGTGAAATTCCGGCACGGTTCCCGCCACTGTGAATCGGAGCGCCCTGCAAATGCCACTGATTAATTTTAATCGGGAAGGCGCAACAGCGCGATGAAGATGAGTCAGGAGACCTGCCTGTTTTGCCGATATTAACACCTACGGGATATGGGTCTTAATCATGATGCTATGTTGAATAATGTATTCCTGCATACATTCTGAGCCCTCCGTAGGTTCAGAATTTTTTTGTTTAGGAGTGAACAAATATGAACAAAAAGTTTTTTCTGCTCACAGTACCGGCAGCAGCGTTCTATTTCTGGTACTGTTCCTCGGCAACCGCACATGCCATGCATATTGCGGAAGGATTTCTCCCGTTAAAATGGGCGATCATCTGGTGGGTTGTATTTTTACCATTCCTGATTGGGGGAATCTACAAGCTTCGCAAAGTGATTGAGGAACATCCCGAAGCAAAAATGGTGCTCGGCATTTCTGCGGCTTTTGTTTTTGTCTTATCTGCTTTAAAACTGCCGTCTGTTACAGGCAGTACATCACACCCAACCGGAATGGGCCTGGGGACGGCGTTATTCGGACCGATTGTCATGAGTGTAATCGGATTTATCGTCCTTTTATTCCAGGCGCTTTTGCTCGCCCACGGAGGGCTGACAACACTCGGGGCAAACGGATTTGCCATGGCCGTTGCCGGTCCTTTTACAGCTTATTGGATCATTGTTTTAACCGGAAAAATCGGCTTTTCCAACCGGGCCGCGATTTTTTCCGGGGCATTGCTCGGAAATCTAGCCACCTATCTGGCGACTTCTCTTCAACTGGCGCTTGCTTTTCCGGCTGCAACAGGAGGAATAATAGCTTCTTTTCAGAAATTTGCGGCTGTCTTCATGACCACGCAAATACCGCTTGCTGTCAGCGAAGCATTGTTGACGGTAGTGGTTGTCAACTTACTGGCAAAATACCAGTTACAAGGCAAATTTATTAAGTTCCCGGTCGGGGAGGGGACAAAAATATGAAAAGAAACTGTCTATTAATTCTTGCGTTCATCATCATTACCGCTGTTCCTTTTTTTATAAGCAACGGCGCTGATTTTGAAGGGGCGGACGGACAGGCAGAAGATGTAATTACTGCCTTTCATCCGGACTATAAGCCCTGGGCTGATTTTATTTGGGAACCGGCAAGCGGGGAAATTGAGAGCCTCTTGTTTGCTCTTCAGGCGGCAATCGGAGCAGCTGTCATCGCTTATTTTGTCGGGCTGGCACGGGGGAAAAATCTTCGCCAAAGGGAGAGGCAGTGACAATATTCCATGACACTGATCGACCACTATGCCTATTCTAACCGGTTCAGCCGAATCCATCCTGCAGAAAAAATCGTTCTGACATTATGTATGATGATTTTCTCTTTATTGGCAAGAGAGGCGGCAATCAGTATCACGGTTTTTGTCATTTCCGGCGGAATGATTCTTTTCGCCGGAATTCCCGGAAAATTTTACGGAAAATTATTACTGATTCCCCTTGTTTTTATTTTTTTAGGTTTAATGCCTGTTACCGTCAACATGACTCAAGGGGATAT
>JANWJP010000208.1 GCA_025451895.1 Robertmurraya sp. | reverse complement strand
TAGAGCCCGTTTTCTGGATTTGGTACAACATTTGGGATCCAATATCCCGTTTTAGTGCCCGTATTGTAATAAAATAGACCTGCATAGGATCCAAAAGACAATATTGGGTCCCGCAGGCAGCTAATATCCTGTAAAACGGGATCCAATATCGAAAGTTAGATCCCGTGTTGAAAGCAATCATACAAAAACAGGACTCAATTTCTCATATTTGATCCCATTTTCTTGATTTGATGCAACATTCGGGATCCAATATCCCGTTTTGGAGCCCGTGTTGCAAAAAGATGGGTGTATTTGGGATCCAAAAGACAATATTGGGTCCCGTAGGCAGCTAATATCCTATAAAACGGGATCCAATATCGAAAGTTAGATCCCTTGTTGAAAGCAATCGTCCAAAAACAGGACCCAATTCTTCATTTTAGAGCCCGTTTTCTGGATTTGGTACAACATTTGGGATCCAATATCCCGTTTTAGTGCCCGTATTGTAATAAAATAGACCTGCATGGGATCCAAAAGACAATATTGGGTCCCGCAGGCAGATGATATCCTGTTAAATGGGATCTAATATCAAAAGTTAGATCCCGTGTTGAAAACAATCGTCCAAAAACAGGACTCAATTCTTCATTTTAGAGCCCGTTTTCTTGATTCGATACAACATTTGGGATCCAATATCCCGTTTTAGAGCCCGTTTTGTAATAAAATAGACCTGCATGGGATGCAAAATACAATATTGGATCCCATATGCAGCTGACATCCGTTAAAACAGGATCCAAATACCTATATTAGATCCCGTGTAAGCCCCAATCCCAGCTGAACAGGATCTAACTTGGAAAATTGGATCACATCTTGGACGTTATCATACAAAAACTGAACTCAACAAACCCTGTAAAGCCCAAAGATAAAGCAGCACGCCAATCATTCATCAGGTCGCCGCTTTTTATTTTCCTTATCAGAAGCCGTCACTGAAAGCTTAAATAGTCTCTACTTCCTCTGCTAAGGTCTCAAAGGTAAACATTATTGTCTTGATCGCAAACTTTTGGGATTCCCCCACACTGCTTTCTTTCCACAAATGGGTTTTACAGGAGATTTTTCACTTAAACGTCTATAATAAAGATTATGTCAGAAAATCCCATGCGCCTATTACCGGTGATAGTCGCCTCTTGTGCGCATAAAAATGTATAACTTCACCTCCGGTTCCCGAACAACAGTTATTCTAATAATAAAAAACGAAATGCCCTGCTTATCACATGAGAAACAATGGATGCGTGATTTTCATCCATTCCTGTATAAAAATCAATATTTTTAAGAAACGGCTTCAATTCCTGATACATCTTTTGAACATCTTCCGCGATTATTCTTTCTTTTCCCCCGCTGTCATAAAAAACGGAAGGAGAAGCCGGAAGCTTTGCTTCTTTCACCTGTTTTAATAATTCAAAAACATCCACCAAATTGAAGGACTGGTGGCCGCAAATCCCTGAAAGGCTTCCGGATAATGCACAGTGTCCTTAAAGAAAAATATCTTTCCAAAGAATGGCCAAACAAAACATCTTTAGCAGGTATAAAAGAAAAAAAGAGAACACTGCCTACACTCCCCGGTTCTCTCCCCCATTCTATGGGATTATCCATTGATTGCACTTTTTAAATCATAACTACATAGGAATCTTATCTTTTAAGGCATTTTTCCAGTATAATGTATACATAAGGTATTTTTGGAGGAATATAAATGCTCTCATTAGAAAAAGCCAAAGAAATTTTGCTCGATAAACTGCATGAATTGGGACTGGATTCAAAGAAAGTGGAATACATTCCTTTATGGGAAGCCGGCGGGAGAGTATTGGCGGAAGATATTATAGCAAAAGAAGATGTTCCTGCCTTTGACCGTTCACCTGTAGACGGCTATGCAATCCTAGCATCAGACACGTCCGGCGCAACTGAAAGCAATCCCGCTGTCCTAAAAGTAATAGACACTATTGCCGCCGGAAATTATTCAAAGAAGATGTTGACCCCGGGAACTGCGATGAGAATTTTTACAGGGGCGCCTTTGCCCCAGGGGGCTACAAGTATAATCAAACAAGAAGAAGTTACAGTTGCTGATTCGCAAATCTATATCAAAAGAAAAGTGAACGCGGGAGAAGGAGTGGCCGTAAAGGGGGAGGATATCAGCACCGGAGAATTCCTCATATCCGCGGGTACAACCATTCAGCCGGGCCATGTGGGCATTTTGGCAAGCCTGGGAATCGATTTTGTTCCGGTGTACAAAAAACCGGAAATTGGCATTTTTTCAACTGGCAGTGAACTGGCGGAGATAGACAGCCAATTGCAACACGGACAATTACGTGTTTCAAACATCTATACTCTCGCCGAAATAATTCGCCAGGCCGGAGCAATCCCGGTAAATTTAGGGGTTGTTAAAGATCGGATTGAGGATGTGACTAAAGTTTATGAAAAAGCAAAGCATTTAAATTTGCCGATCGTGATCTCAACGGGAGGAACTGCAACCGGAGATTATGATCTTATTAAAGAAGCAATGGATTTGGTTTCAAGTTCCAGACTGTTTAATAAAGTCGCCATGAGGCCGGGAGCTCCTGTTGTTGCTTCTGTAAAAGAAAAACAATTATTGATTGGACTGTCGGGAAATCCGGCAGGAGCAGCTGTGGCCACATATATGGTGATGCTTCCTGTGATTTCAAAAATGACCGGGGCAAAAAAAGAATTGGAGAAAAAGCAGGCAAAGCTGACAAAACCCTTTACCCGAAACGGGGGACTGCGGGGATTTTTATGGGCAAATTATTATGAACAAGATGGCTGTTTATATGTAACCCCGCATGAAAACCAATTTTGCGGGGCGATCAAAACTTTTTCCGAGAGCAATTGCCTCATCGAGACAACGGGTGGAAAAATAAACCTCAACAAAGAGGAATCAGTTACTATTTGGAAACTGCCCCGTTAATTTGCGGGCATCCTTTGGGAGCGTTCATTTTCTGCGGTCAGATAAAAGAATTAGCAAACCAAAAAATAATGAAACCGGGATAAGAAGTTCCCGGTTTTTTTATTCCTGTCACGCGGAAAGCCCATCCCTCCATTACCATTTTTTCATACTAATGTTCGTGGAGGAATATCAGTATGCTTTCGCTGCATCTTTCCCCTTTTGGCTTTTCGCTCGCTCATTTGACTGGCTGCTTTTTTTCCTGAAAGAAAGCAAAAGCAGCAGCAAAGGAATCACAATCTGAAAGGGGAGAGAATAATAGGGCCACAGATTCTCGGAAAAATTGAACATTTCAAGCACATTAGCGTATACCCATATTGAAAGTACAACACAAAAGGTGGAAATAGCCCCGGTCAACTTTCTGTAATCACCGATTCCTGCAATTTGGCATAAAGTTCTTGCCGCCGCGTAAATGCACACCGAGCATTTTACTCCCCCGCCGATCATCAGGGTTATGTCTATGAGCGGTTCCACATTAAACCCCGGCAAAAGCAGTGATGTCAAATGGGGAATAAAAGTGGAACGGACCATTAAATCACTTCCCAAGACAAAAATATCTCTGAAAAATACTAATAAAATGATAAATGTTACTAGTGCTGCTGAGGCAGGAACGACCTTTTTCAACCTTTCCTTTTTGTTTAAGTGCGGAAACACCATAAGAAAAACGACACTTTCTCCAAACGGGAACGTTATTAAAGCAAAAGCCCCATTAAGCACGGGTTTCATTCCATTTTCCAGAACAGGGAAGAAAGCTGTGAAGTCCCGGACAGTAATGAGGGACAAGCTGATAATGAAGACTACTAAGAAGATCACTGGCACCAACAGTTCGCTTAACCTTCCCATCACCTCTATTCCACTGTTAACCAAATAAACCAAAATAACCGCAAAAAGTCCTATCACCACAGCCATGGGAGTTTCCAGAAAAGTCATCGTGACGATAAACTCGCCAAAATTCCTGAGTACCAGGGAAGCCAGGTGGATAAAATACCATATATCCAATATGGTGACAAAACTCCCGCCAACTTTCCCCAACTTTTCCTTTAGAATTTCTGCCAGAGTTTTTGACGGGTTTAATAATGCTATGGCTGCATAAACACCCATCAATAAGGCGCCGCCTGCTCCTCCTAGAAGAATAGCCAGCCACGCGTCGTTTTTTGCTCCCTGTGCAGGAGCCAATATCAAAGTGTTTCCAAAAAGAAAACCCGTCAAAAGCAAAAACAGCTGAATGCTTGATATCCGCGCTTTTTCCATTATGAAGCAACTCCAAATATGTTTAGTATCGCTTCTATCCATTGAGTAGGTCCCGGAGGTTTTCTTCCTGCCGCCAACAGCAGACTGACAATCAGGCTTGTTGCCATAAAGCATGCATATATCGCAAAAACTTTTACCGGTTCCTTAGTTCGTATGAACTTTCTAACGTCATAAAATATAAGAATCGCAAACACCGCCAAAACCATTATCATGATGTCATTCAACCTTCTTTACAGGATCTTTGACACTGCCTATCCGATTTATTCTTGCATCCACTTGAATTTCAACAGGAAGGTCGCTGAATGTATCGTTCCAGTCTTTCTTTACTTTTTTCCAGTATTGAGGTTGGTGTTTACGCATATGCTCACCAAAACCAAAGATATCGCTCGAATACTCTTTTTGGATTTTATTCATCGCCATCTTGATTTCTTTTTTAATTTCCTCTTTCAAAATTTTCTCCAGGTTATGCAAATTCCCGGGAGATTCCAATTTTCCTCTTCCTTCATATTCCCCCACATTAGCCTGAACCTCCACTTTAACAATAAGCTTGGACGGCTCGCTGTTCCTAAAAGCCACATCAATTCTCCCTTTAGATTTTATAATTTCCATTGCTACCTTATCTTTGTCTTTCGTGACATTCACGATAGCGCTTTGTATTTGATTTATAACTAACAAATATCCCCGTGTTTCATACGGCCCCAACCAGCCTGCAAGTTTTCCGTCCTTAAAAACGGCCAAACCTTCCGTCTTTACTTCTTTTTCCCCCTCCTTGGATATTTGTCCAATTGCAAGTTGTTTTCCACTGCTGCCGATATCTTTAATCAGATCAATCAACATGGTCCGTTTCACAGTTCCCCGTGCATCAGTGTTTTCCACAGTTCCTTTAATATACATCGCCTCTATGGGATCCTGATCACTTTCTACTTCAAGTATTTCTTCGGGAGTTGCATCTTTTGCCACAAGAATATCCATTCTGTAATTTATTTCATGGTCTCTTTGGAAAAAATCCAGGATTTTTTCGATATCATCCTGCGAAAGCCTTTCTCCAAGAATAAGAACCTGCGCTGTGCTGAAAAACAGCTTCTTGTCAAAATTGAATAATATGCCTCTGATGGCCTCAAAAATAGTTTCGCCTTCATAGGACTTAACTATAACAGGCTTTGGCTGTGCACTTTGGGCTTTTGCCTCACTTATAATTGCTGCAGGCTCCACCACTTGGACGGTCATAAGAACTTTCCCTTCTTCTGTCCGGTCCAGCCCCATACCCGCAACGAAATTCATTTCAGTCAAGTCTCTATTGTTCCAGCAGCCGGTTAACAGTACAGGAAATATAAAAAAAAGGACCAGAAATATACCGTATCCCTTTTTACCCTTTCTGCACATCACCATTTTGCTTTCATCTCCCGGTGTTTTGTTTGCTTGCCCCTCCAGCGTATTTCTGATGCCCCCTTCCTGTCACCATAGCCCAAAAAGGCACCACTACAAAAGAATCCCTGAGAACGGAAGTGGTGAGAGGGGAAAAAGGTGTCATATAGGGAATTCCAAAAGAGCGCTGCCGACAAAGATGTATAAATACTGCAACAGCCACAAATAGAATTCCAAGAAAACCCAGAAAATTAGCTGCAGCCAGAAATGCAAAACGCAACAACATTGTTGCCCGGATAAGCGGCGGAACAATAAAGCTGCACACAGCAGTAGTAGCTACAATAATGACCATCAGGTTGCTGGTAATTCCCGCTGATACCGACGCTTCTCCAAGCACAATCGCCCCAACAATACTCAGAGCCTGGCCGATTGGCTTTGGCATACGGACGCCTGCTTCACGCAGAAGTTCAAAAACTACAATCATCAATGCAGCTTCAACAATAGGAGAAAAAGGAATTCCCTGCCGTGAGGCTGCCAAAGTAATCAGCAGTTTAAACGGGATGACCGTATGATGAAAACTGACCAGCGCCACATATAAACCCGGAAGCATATTTGAGAACAGCAGCGCAATCAAACGGAGCAAACGCATAAACGTGGCAAAAAAAGCATGGTCATAGTAATCATCTGTAACTTGTATGGATTCTATAAAAAGATAGGGAACCGTCAGAACATAAGGAGTGCCATCGCATAATATAGCCACACGTCCCTCCAGCAGCTTGCCGGCCAGTTTGTCACATTTTTCGCTGTTCCCCACCATAGGAAAAAGAGATAAGCGGTTGTCGGTAATGTGCTGTTCGATAATACCGGTATCAAGTACCGCATCCGTTTTAAGTTTTTTGAGCCTTTCTTTTACATCCCTGACGATATTATCATCAGCAATTCCTTTGATATAGCAAACGCAGACTTCAGTTCTTGTTTGTTCCCCCAACTGCATCATTTCCAACTTCAGGTTCGGGTTTTTGATTCTTTTTCGAATAAGGGTGGTATTAGTGAGAAGATTTTCAACAAAACCTTCTCTTGCACCTCTTATTGATGTTTCCGTATCAGGCTCCTCAACCTGCCGGCCCTGTGGAGCCTTTACTCCAATCACAAGCGCTCTGTCTTCGCCTTCAATGAATAACACGGCATCTCCGGAAACAATTCCGTCCACCGCTTGACCCATATCTTCGGCATCATCTATGTCGTTATTGATCACTACATATTCTTTAAGCCGATCATATAAGCCAGGGCATTCATGCAATTCAGTATTGGAGAAAACGTCAAGGATAGGGCGGATCACATCCTGATTCAATACCCGTTTATCAACGAAACCGTCAAAATATGCAACCAGTATGCTAATCATTCCGTATTTCCCGCATGATATTTTCCGTTGCATAAAATCGCTGCAATCAGAAAAGACCTCATTAAGTCTCTTTGTCACTTCTTCTATAGTTTTCGGTATTGGTTCATATGAATCAAGACAGGTGTTAGCATCACTGTTTTGATTTCTTGTTTTCTTCCGTTTGCTTATTTCAGTCATTTTTTTCACCCATTTACAGTTTGCCCAATATCTCATGTCACATTCACCGGTCATATGGTGTGGAAGTCAGCATCTTTGTGTTTATGAGAATAAGGAAAGGAGGATGGAAATATGGTTTTAGAGGGGAGTGTGACTTAGTTTCAAAAGAGGTTAGATTTTTACAGAATTGGACCGTTGGGTTAAGAATAGGTTTAAATGGCTTAATCGGGCGGAAAATTATCAAATTTATTGCACAAAAAAACCGGCCGAAAGAAACAGGGCCAGCTGTAAAAACATGATTTTTTCTTCAACTTAATACCTGGAACTCTCAGTCTTAATTTCTCCTGTCATTTTAACTGTCCCGGGAAATAGTATTTTTAAAGGCGGACCGGGCAGAACGGGCGTCCCTTCTTCTACTTTAATTCTCCGGAAGTTCCCCGGCTGATTTTGCTGATTCTTTTCCGGGTCTGATATCAGGCCAATCTTAAGCCCAATTCTTCTGCAAAAGCACGGGCCTGCCGGTATTCCTTAAAATTCAATCTATGATTAATTTCATCATACTTATAAGCTTTATGGGCGGGATAGTACTGATCCATCAAATTTACCAAACAATCCGGGGATAATTCATGTTTGATCCATTCTAATACATTTTTGGTATCTTCAAGTCCACCGGGAAGCATTAAATGACGGATGAGCAGCCCTTTATATGCCGGACCGCTGTCATCTGTCTTCAACCCGCCCACTTGGCGATCCATTTCCTTTAAAGCCATTTTTGCCTTTTCCGGATAATCCGCAACTTTAGAGTATCTTTTTGCCCGTTCTGAATCCCGGTATTTAAAATCCGGCATATAAATATCTACAATACCGTCCAGGAGTCGCAATGTTTCCACGCTCTCATAGCCGCCGCAATTATAAACTATCGGCAAATACAGACCTCTTTGAACTGCTATATAAACAGCTTCCACTATATTGGGGACAAAATGGGTCGGAGTTACGAGATTAATATTATGGCATCTGTATACATTTTGGATGATGAGCATAATCTCTGCCAATTCTTCGTTGGAAACGGCTCTTCCTTCGCCGCCAAAACTGAGCTCATAGTTCTGGCAGTAAACACATTTCATATTGCAATAGCCGAAAAATACCGTCCCTGAACCTCTCGTACCGACTAATACCGTTTCTTCTCCAAGATGAGGGCCGTAGCTTGATACAATAGCCTGATTGTACGCCCGGCAAAAACCGGCCTGTTTGGCCCTGTCCACTCCGCATTCATGGGGACATAGCCTGCATCCGGTTATGTGCTTTTTTAGTTCTTCCACTCTTTTTAAAAGCGTTCCGTCTTGAAACAGTTTTATATAACTGGGTTTGTTGCTGCCCATTTCTCATCCATCCTTTGAAAAATTTAAAGAAAATGGCGCAAATTTACCGGTGAATCGATTCGCTGGATTTTTGAAAATGAATGATTTTGCCCTTATCTCTAATTCTATTTTCCCTGTTATGATTCGGGATTACAAATTGGATGAACCAAGGTATTTAGAACGGAAATGAAGCGGATTGCAGAGTGCTGATTTAATGAAAAACCGGCCAATTTGAGGTAAATTGAAATAGGGAATAGTCCGGGGAACCAGCGACCGTTTTCGAAGGTATCTGTTTTCTTCGGGATCTCTACTTCTGCTTTCCAGGGCGTTTTCCGGGGAATCTTTATACTTTGGGATCTACTCCCGCAATCTGGGGACCGTTCTCCAAGGAATCCACAATCCTTGGGATCTATTTCTCCAATCTAATGACCGATTTACAATGAATTTGCTAACTTTAGGATCTAGTTCTTAGCTCTGAAGAATGTCTTCAAAGACGGCTCAACAATTTTGAAAACCAATCCAATGTTCTGGTTACTTATTCCGACTGCACAGTAAACTCCCGGTAAAACTGCTTTTGATTGGTCAACGTCATATAACCCCACCTGAGAGATGGGGTTACTTGACACTTAAATTTATCCTATTTGCCTGAATCTATAAATCTCAACTCTTTGTCATAATCTATTCAAGAAGATACGCCTTTTCAAAACCGTCCCGGACAGCGTCACCAATCGTACCGTAGCCTAAGGCATCCCCAAGGACAATCACATTTTCCATCTCTTTCTTTAATGGTTGCTCTAACGGGTTGTACGGCTTAATTCCCATGGAAATAACCACATAATCCGACTTAATTTCAATCTGTTTGCCGGTTGACGGCTCCTCCACAACAACACTATCCGGAAGAATTTCAATTAATTTATGGTCAGTAATTACATTTACATTTAGTTGTTTCAGCTTGTTCCGCAGCCGCAATCTTGCATCCTGCCTCATTTTTCTGCTTGATTTTGTTAGAATCTCCACATGGGTGACTTGATTGCCGGCTACAGCGAGACGGCGGGCGATGCCATGACAACTTAAGCCGCTGCCGATGACGGTAATTTTTTTATTCGTAAATCCCCGGTCCTGCAATTTAATATCTTCATATGTGTAAACATGTTCCAAATCGGTGCCCTCGACATCCGGGATGCGCGGCACCCCGCCTGTTGCCAGCATCACAGCATACGGTTTAAGAGCCAAGATGTCCTCAACATCCGCCTCCGTGTTCAAACGAACATCTACTTCCAACCGGTTTAGTTCATTGCGCATGAATTCAAGGTACCAGGCCATTTTTTTCTTATATGTTGGCTCATCGACAAGGTTCAACTGGCCGCCGAGCTTAGGCTCTTTTTCAAAAAGAGTTACTTGATAGCCTTTTAGCTTCAACACCCGCGCTGCCTCAACTCCTCCCGGCCCGCCGCCGACAACGACAACTTGACGATCTTCTGCGCCGGGGATACGGT
>JANWJP010000207.1 GCA_025451895.1 Robertmurraya sp. | reverse complement strand
GAAGTAATTCCTGATTATGAAATCAGCCATCTTTCAGAGTTATTCCCAATATTGGAAGAACTGAATGGCAAATAAAAAACGAAAGACTTAAAAATCAGCACACTCATTCATTTGTGCCGGCAACTTTTTAATTACTGCGGGCAAATCTTTCGAGTGGAAACAGGGCTTCGAAAAAAAGTCAATAATTGATTGAAATAAAACAGCGGAATCAGTTTCTTCCGCTGTTTTTTGATTTTTCTGTCTTAATGAGAGCGAAATGCTTTATACAATGGCAACCGGCGGGAAGCAGCCTGCCGGTTTTTTCATATAAAGCAAGGGCACAAAGGTTTGAAAATCATTCTATAAGACTTTCCGCTCGAAAAACACCTCACTGAAATCGGAATCATAAGATTTTCGAGATTGTTATTTTCCTCCAAAAGAAACCATTTTTTTCCTGGCTGGATATTTGTCCTTCCGGGGAATTCCCCCGGATCTTTATGTGTTATTGTCACGATAAAACCCGCTGATTTTTCCCTGAAAACAGTGGCAAATGACATACAGGTGTAAAGGACCCGGATGGACAACTGTACAAATTTTCCGGAACGGGATTTGCGTCTATGTTCGGTTTGTATGGTGTGAATATATATATTGCAAGTGGACAAGGAAGACAAACACCAAGGGAGGAACATCATGAACAGGTTCTCAAAACAATTCTGCACAAACAGCCAAGTCCGGGGAAAGAAGGCAGCGATATATGGGGATTGAAACCGGGATAACATTAGTGGTGTTTTTAATGACTATGCTGCTGATTTTTTGGAGGCCCAGCGATCTGCACGAGGCTTGGCCAGCTTCCATAGGGGCCGGAATTATGGTTCTGACAGGAATGATTTCCTATACGGACATTCTGGATATTACAAATAAAATCGGCGGGGCATCGATTACGATTATCTCTACGATCGTGATGGCGGTCATTCTTGAAAGCTTTGGATTTTTTAATTGGGCTGCGGCACGATTAGGCGCTTTGGCCAAAGGTTCGGGTCGCCGTCTGTATTGGTATATTCAATTGCTTTGTTTTCTTATGACCCTGCTGTTTAACAATGACGGAAGTATCCTGATTACAACTCCCATTCTTATTTTATTATTAAAAAATATGGGTTTAAAACCCCACCGGCAACTCCCGTATTTATTGAGCGGAGCTTTGACTGCCACGGCGTCAAGCGCTCCTATCGGAGTAAGTAATATTGTTAATTTGATTTCTTTGGAAATTATTGACATGACATTATATATGTATACAGCCATGATTTTTGTGCCGTCGGCTTTGGGACTTTTGTTTATGTCCTGGCTTATGTTCATTGTAATGAAAAACAGTTTGCCGAAAAAACTGCCTAAGCTGCAATATGATTTGGAAGAGGTGTTTTTCACAAAAAATTTCCACCCTTTAAAAAGGGGCATCAGTGTTGAAACGAAAAGAAAGCGCACATCTTTTATGATGAAAATACTTGTGTTCGTGTTAATGACTCGCTGTTTGCTGTTTGCAGCATCCTATTTTAATATTCCAATCTCAATTGTTGCTATTCTCGGTTCATTGGTTTTGCTTATTTACAGATGGTATTATTTTCGGACCAATCCAGTTGATATTTTGAAGAATACACCCTGGCAAATACTTATTTTTGCATTTTCAATGTATGTTATTATTTACGGTCTTCATAATGCGGGATTAACAAATTTGCTGGTGATGGTTTTTGAACCGTTAGTTAACCAGGGATTATTTTATGCGAGCATTACGATGGGAGGATTAGTTTCAGTAATGTCCAATCTGTTTAATAATCATCCTGCCTTAATGATTGGAACCATTACATTGACAGAAATGGGATTGGATCCGGTGACATTAAAAACGATTTATATGGCAAATATTATTGGCAGTGATATGGGGTCCCTGCTTTTGCCAATCGGAACGCTAGCTTCGCTTATTTGGATGCAGATTCTCAGAAAAAACCATATTAAGGTGAAATGGAATGATTATTTAAGGGTGACGGTTCTTGTCATTCCTCTGTCAACTGTGTTTACACTAATTCTATTATTCTACTGGGTTCAGCTTGTTTTTGCTTGAAAAAATCCTGGAAAATTTGTTTTCAAAATTAAAGCAATCGATGCCGGGCATCCATTGCTTTTGTACTTTGAAGAAGCTTTGCCCCGGTACCCCTGGAACCGGGGGCAAACAACAAACTTGTATCCTTTTTTATATTTTAACAATATTTCTTCCTCTTGCTTCCCCTTTAAGAATCATATTTAACGTATCGGGGAGTTCCTTCAGAGTAATAGTGCGTTTAATACGGTGAAGTACAGAAGATGGTTTGTATTCGCCGGCCATTTTATTCCATATTTCTTTTCTCAGCGGCATCGGACAATAAACAGAATCAATTCCCAGTAAATCGACTCCTCTTAAAATAAAGGGGAAAACGGTTCCGGGCAATTCTGATCCGCCGGTTAAACCGCTCACTGCGACTGCTCCGCCGTATTTAATTTTGCTGAGAACGGCGGCCAGGCTTCTTCCTCCGACAGGATCCACTGCGGCAGCAAACAACTGCTTGTCCAGCGGTCTGATATGCTCCCCGCATACTTCTTCCCGTGAAATTACTGTCTTGGCACCCAACTCTTTTAAAAAGTCATGTTCTGTTTCTTTTCCGGTGCTGGCGATAACCTCATAGCCTTTGTTTGCCAACATTGCGGTGGCAATGCTGCCCACTCCTCCGGTTGCTCCTGTAACAAGCACTTCTCCCTTGTCAGGAGTCAGGCCGTTTTCTTCCAGGCGGTGGATCGATAAAGCGGCTGTAAACCCTGCCGTACCGTAGATCATTGCTTCTTCCATCGTCAGTCCTTCCGGAAGAGGAACGATCCAATCACCGGGAATTCTGGCATATTCACTGAATCCGCCGTAGTGGGAAACCCCGATTTCATAGCTTGTGGCGATCACATGATCTCCTTCTTTAAAGCGCGGATCAGAAGAACGGACGATGGTTCCGGCAAGGTCGATTCCGGGAATAAACGGATAGTTTTTGACGATTTTTCCGTTTGGTATACCGGCAAGAGCATCTTTGTAATTCACGCTGGAATATGCCACTTTTATCAGGCAATCCCCTTCCGGCAATGCATCTATTGTTGTTTCTTTTATTTGCGCAGTAAAAAGATCATCTTTTTTATCAACAAAAAACGCTAGAAAAGGCTTATCCATATTTCTGTCCTCCTATTTTTTCCTAGCTATCATTATACTTCTTTTACAGTTTGTTTGGTATTTATTTGTATTAACAGAAATTTCAGGAACCAGGAGGATGCTTTACATACTTCGGTTTTCTGTCAAGAAAAAGTTGCTCACGACTCACTGATTAGTTTGAAAACAGGCAGAAGCTCTCTCATGGTTGGGACGGCGAAATCGGTGTATGCTGTTTCACCCGTATCATAAGCGTCAATGTAGGCGGTTATGCATCCGAGCGGTTTTACCGGGCGGATTTCATTGACCCAGTTATCGCCGACACTCATGATCTCCTCAAAAGAAACTTGAAAGTAATCGCGAATATATGTAAACCACTCGACCGTTTTGGCAGGCTTTTTACCGTTAAAAATTTTCAGGGAAAAAAGTCCATCGAGTCCGAGTTTTGTCAAAATGCCTTCACTGTCCTCCTCACTGCTGTTTGTGTACAATACAATGTCAGTTTTTTTGCGTACTGCTTTAATGGCTTCTGCTAAACCGGGAATCTTTTTCATTTTGAAATCAGGTCCAAGCATAAATTTTCTTGTTTCTAAAAATGCTTCATAAATCCGTTCTGAAGAAAGTCCGTAATGCCGGGCAATTGAGGCGGGAATCCACCAAGGATCGCCGATGGAAAAAAATCTTTTAAAATCATAGTTAATCGGTTCGTTGTAAATTTCAGAGGCCTTTTCCCGGGAAATTTGCTCTCCGTTCCAACGGTAAGCTTCTCTCACGACGCCGTCCATATGGACAAGAATGAGACCTTCTTCCGCATCATAAACTCTTCCGGTTTTTAAGGGGTGGCGGTGTTCTTTACAGGAGAGATAGTCCTTGGAAAACAGATGCTGTTTATCGGCAGACAGCCTGAATTTCAGGCGTTCGGCATAAAAATCAAAATGATGGGTGTCTTCATAAAGAGTTCCGTCCAAGTCAAAGACGATCACTTTTATATGTTCCAGGCTCATATGATAACTCCTCTACAGATGCTTATTACTTTGCCGGTTCAGAGAAATATACTGCGCCGGCTTCTTTTTCCACTATTAAGGTTTCCCTGAAAGCAGGCTTTTTTTCATTTACCTATTGTATTGTAAATGTTGAATGATGCTTTATTGTTCCGGGAGTTTGTTTCATTTTCTCGCTGCAGCACATATCTTTTTCAGTTTCTGAAAATGCACTTCAAAATCGAGATTATTTTTTACGTTTATGAAAATTACTCTTATATCCCCTTTCCTGGAATACGAAAATTAGAAGAAGAGCATCAAAAATAACAAATCTCTAAAAAAAGAAGGAATTCTAAATATTATTGCAGAATAATTATATTGTGACGAATAACAATATGGAGGGAAATGAGATGCTGGAGAAGTATCCGGTTATGAAAGATGCACAACCGTTCTATTTTGAAGGAAATCGGGTTGGTATTTTGGTTTCGCACGGATTCACAGGCACGACTCAAAGCATGCGTCCCCTCGGAGAGGCTTATGCAAAAGCGGGCTACACCGTATGCGGTCCCCGCTTAAAAGGCCACGGAACTCATTATGAGGATATGGAAAAAACTGCGTATCAAGATTGGATTGCTTCAGTTGAAGAAGGTTACCGCTGGTTAAAAGAACGCTGTGATACTATTTTTGTCACCGGTTTATCGATGGGCGGAACATTAACATTATATATGGCAGAAAATTATCCTGATATCAGGGGGATAATTTTGATCAATGCAGCTGTGGATATACCGGAGATGGCGGCGGGAAAAGACCTCAGGGATGTTCGTTATCTGGATGCCATTGGCTCTGATATTAAGAAACCTGGTGTTGTGGAGCTTGCTTATGAAAAAACCCCCGTAAAATCATTGGCAGAGATTGTGAAATTAATGGAACAGGTCAAAAAATCACTTTATAAAGTTACCTGCCCGGCTTTAATCTTTGTATCAGACGAGGATCATGTTGTACCGCCAAATAATGCCCGGATTATTTATGACGGAATTTTATCAAGGACGAAGGAACTGGTCCATTTGAAGGAAAGTTATCATGTTGCCACTCTTGATAACGATCAGCAACTCATCATTGATAAGACCTTGAAATTTATAGAGGAAAATTTATTAACAAGAAAGGAACTGCACTTAACAGAAGGGATTTATCATCCATAAGGCTGGACGATAAACAATTAAAATAATATCTTAAGGTTTCCCCCATCCTGTATTCAGCCGTTTTAATTCTGTCAAAGATTCGGTAATACACATAAACTTTGAGAAACGAACGGCATTTACGGCAGGGGGAGCTTTTTTCATGGAAATTTGTTGATTCTGTAAAATAAGTTTCGGTAAAATGGTGAAAATGTGATTTTTCAGAGGAGACAATATGGATAAGGAAAAAATCAGTACATATGAGATTATGGAAATTTGCCTTCTGGCCGGAAAAATTATGCTTCAAAGCGGAGCGGAGACATACCGGGTGGAAGACACGATGATGCGGATTGCGGCTTCGTTTGGGATAAAAGAATCCCACAGCTATGTCACTCCGACAGGTATCATTTTTTCCGTCGAGGGTAATCAACCGGTAAAAACGCGGCTGATTCGGATAACGGACCGGACAACCGATTTGCAAAAAGTTGCCGAGGTGAACAGTATTTCCCGGGATATTTCCAGCGGAAAACTTTCCGTTGCCGAGGTATATGATGCACTGAAAAAGGTTGAAGCTTCTAAATCGACATATCCGACAATCATAAAAATTTTGGCGGCCGGTCTTGCGAGCGGTTGTTTTTTAATTCTTTTCAGGGGAATTTGGAGTGATTTTTTACCTGCTTTTACTGCTGGTGCAACGGGTTTGGCCGGCGTGATTTTTTTTCAGCGTCTGGTTCCGATTAAATTCTTCGCAGAACTGGCCTCATCTGTATTAATCGGCCTTGTTGCCGTTTTTAGCGTGAAAATCGGCTGGGGGACGCAGTTGGATAAAATTATTATCGGTTCTGTGATGCCTCTCGTTCCGGGATTGCTTTTGACGAATGCCGTCCGGGATTTAATGGCCGGGCATTTAATTGCCGGGATGTCAAAGGGAGTGGAGGCGATGCTGACCGCGTTTGCCATCGGTTCTGGCATTGCCGTTGTTATCGCCCTGTTAGTTGCTTAAAATTGAAAGTTTTTCAGGCTTTACGGAGGTTTTGAAATGGAATTGTTGGAACAGCTTGCTATGAGTTTTATTGCTTCTGCGGCGTTTGTCGTTATTTTTAACGCTCAAAAAAGCACTCTGTTTCCGGGCGGGATTACCGGGATGATTAGCTGGTTTATTTATTTTATGATCGTCAACAGAGCCGGATATGACCCTGTTGCGGCATCTCTTGTTGCTTCGTTTTTTGTTGCAATTATCAGTCAGCTTTTTTCGAGAGTTTATAAAACACCGGTCATAGTTTTCATCATTGCTGGAATCATTCCTTTAGTTCCGGGAGGACTGGCGTATGATGCGATGAGAAATTTCGTGGAAAATGATTATAATACGGGCCTTGCCCTTGCAACGAAGACGCTGCTGATTTCCGGGGCGATTGCTTTTGGTCTTGTTTTTTCTGAAGTTATCAACCAAATGATTAGGAAAAGTAAACTTACCCTCAAAGGGAATCAGGAAACAAAGCAGTAAGAATCTGCTGTATTTTGATTACGGCTTTTGCCGGTGCAGTCACTTGATTTAGCCGGTGCAGGCCTGAAAATGATAAATCTGAATTTGACAAAGGAGTTTAAATAAATTTGAAAGAGGCCGGCATATATTGTCCGGCCGGTAAAGGAGAACAAAATGAGCCATACAATTTTGCAGGAAATGAAGCCTTTTATTCAAAAAGGTTGGGAGAAATCGCAATTTAAGGACATGACGGCAATTCAGTCCGCAGTGATTCCGAAAATAATGGAAGGAAAGGATGTTATTGCTTCATCACCGACCGGCACAGGTAAAACCCTGGCCTATCTTTTGCCGGTGCTAAATAAAATTGAACCGGAGAATAGGGCAGTACAGGCAGTGATTTTAGCTTCTTCGCAGGAATTGGTCATGCAAATTTTCCAAGAGCTGCAAAAATGGGCGGAAGGAAGTGAAATTCGTGCCGCCTCTATCATCGGCGGAGCCAATATCAAACGGCAAATAGAAAAACTAAAAAAACATCCTCATATTATTGCCGGGACACCGGGAAGAATGTATGAGCTTATTAAGATGAAAAAAATAAAAATGCATGAGGTTCGCACCATTGTTCTTGATGAAGGCGATCAACTCATGACTTTTGAGCATTTGCCGGCTGTGCAAAATATTATCCGCTCTTCATTGGCGGACAGGCAGGTTGCCTTATTTTCCGCCACTTTATCTGAGTATGCAGAGAAAGAAGCCCGGGCTTTAATGAAGGATGCCGAGGTTGTCCGCATTCAAAAAGATGAGAAGGCCGGAAACGGCAAAGTGGATCATATATATTTTCTGTCTGAGCAAAGAGATAAAATAAAACTATTGGAGAAAATATCAAGGCTGCCTTCTTTAAAGGCTCTCGTTTTTATGAAAGATATTGGCAATATTAATCAAACTCACGAGAAATTGGCTTATGAAGGGATCGATACTTCCATTTTGCACAGTGAATTAACGAAGGATAAACGAAAGAAAGCTTTGAAAGATTTCCGAACAGGGAACATAAATATGTTACTGGCTACCGATGTTGCTGCCAGGGGTCTTGATATTCAAGGGATCACCCATGTGGTTCATTTTGATTTCCCTAAGGATATTGAGCAGTATATTCACCGTTCCGGAAGAACCGGACGGTTTGGAGCGGAAGGGACTGTGATTTCCCTCGTGACCCGGCGGGAAGAGCGTGAGTTAAAAAAATATGCCCGTCAATTGAATTTAAAGCCGGAAAGAAAAATATTTTATAAGGGCAAAATTACAGATGAAAATGAGAAACGGATATCCAAACAGGCGCTGTATTCTGAAAATGGTACCCGTACAGGGGTAAATCCGGAGGAATAATTTTTGCCGGCTCTCCTTATACTAACAGTTGCATGACGGAAAAAATAAAGGAGATGAATTCATTGGGCAGGACAAAGCTCGGCAATGCAAATGCAGAAAGAAACAAAAACAAGAAAAAACAACGGCAAAGCTCAGAACTGGCAGAATTCACGCCCAAGGATGAAAGAAATCAAAAGCGGCTTTTAGACTAAATAGAAAATACTGACTCATTTTTTGAGTCAGTTTTTTATTCCCCGGCGCTCATTTCATCGCTCGTATCGTTTCTCAATCGGGTTGTATTCAAACAATGAATAGAAGTCTTCGGGGTTAGGAGGTGTTTTTTCATCCTCTTGCTCTTTCATTTCTTTTTGAACGATTCTCCATTCTTTTTCTGACAACGAATCTGATGAGAACGGGATTCCCTTTTCTTTTACTTTCTTTTTGATCTTTAGTGAGTTTTTTATACCTGAACTCGTATAGCCAAAAGAATTAAATTCGATTTTTTCCATTTTCACTGTTCCCGTTTCAGTATAAAAGATAAAGTCCCATTTAAATCGATCAGGATTTCTGCCGCCTTTTTCGATATATCCGTTTAAATCAACCGAATGAACCTTATTCCAAGGGATATGTGTGTATTCGCCCTGAATTTCCATCACAATTCCTTCTTCCCTGATGGCGCGGTAATCGTCCTTTGAAATCCACGGAATGGAAATGCCCAGCAATAATGAAAAGATGGATACAATATAAATAATTTTTGGAACTTTAAACCAGGTGATATATATCGCCATTAGTGAACTGACCGCAATAAACGCGGAGACTAAGGCGATGAAATAAAGTGTATCGGGAAGTGCAATTGAGTCTAAGTAAATATCACCGGGATGGCTAAGTTTCTTGTGATTAAGATACCGTAAATAGTTGTATAGTTCCATTGTTAATGTGAAGAAAACTGTAATTGCTGTATAAATTCTCAGCGAAATCCAAAGCTTTTCCTTAAACTTTTCCTTGCCGGCAAAAAGCCGATAGCCAAGCAAATAAGGAATGAGACCAAGGATGAAATAGAGAATGATATAAACCACCGGATGCTCATCCCATTCTGAAACTTCCAAAGAGAACATTCCTGTAAAAATGCTAAAAAAGATAAGAATACCGGCAATAACTTTGAGTAGAAATCGTAAAATGCCCATAAAACCCCTCTGATATTCCATACTGCGTACAGGTATAGTATAGCAAAACGTTTGCTGAAAAATAATAATAGTCCGAAAATTATGCCCAAGGAGGAGAAAGACCATCTCTTAATCGAATAAGTACAATGTAAGGAGTTTGAAAAAGGTTTTGAAAGTTTATGTAAACCGTCTGTTTTCTTTTGTCTCATCATATAGACTAAAAGAGAAATGATTTAAGGAGGACATCGTAATGGGGAAATTTAGCAAGGCCGAAAAAAGCTGGATGATGTATGACTGGGCAAATTCCGCTTATTCCATTATTGTGACAACAGCCATTTTTCCCATTTATTACAAATCAGCCGCGGAAAATGCCGGGGTTCTTCCGGCCAATGCGACAGCTTATCTGGGCTATACGATTTCCATTTCCACCTTTATTCTGGCGCTTCTTGGACCGGTATTGGGAACGATCGCAGATTTTAAAGGAATGAAAGACCGGTTTTTTCGCTTTTTCTTCTGGATAGGGGCTTTATCAACGGCCGCACTTCTTTTTATACCGTCCTCTGCCTGGCTTCTTTTATTAATAATGTATACGATTACGGTACTGGGTTTTCGCGGGGCCAACGTTTTTTACGATGCTTATCTTGTTGATGTAACCAATACGACGCGGATGGATGAGGTCTCTGCAAGAGGGTATGCCTTGGGCTATATCGGCAGCGTTATCCCTTTTGTTCTCTGCATTGTACTCATTACTTTATCGCAGTTGGAAATAATACCGCTGTCTGTTGCTGATGCAAGCCGGATTGCCTTTTTAATAACAGCCTTGTGGTGGATCATTTTTACGCTCCCGATGTTTAAGAATGTGAAGCAAAAATACGGGGTGGAGCGGGAACCGGGAATTATATATACGAGTTTTCAACGGCTTGGCCAAACTTTTAAAGAAATTCGCCAATACCGTGCCTTGTTTATTTTTCTGGTAGCCTATTTCTTTTACATTGATGGAGTAGGAACGATTATTTCGATGTCAACGGCTTACGGAACAGATTTGGGACTCAGCTCATCGGAATTAATTTTTGCTTTGTTAGCTGTTCAAATTGTCGCGGCACCGTTTGCTTTTCTTTTCGGTAAACTGGCCAATTGTTTTGGGACAAAAAAGTTGCTCTATACGGGAATCTTCATTTATATCATTGTTTGTATTTATGCGATGTTTTTGGAAACGATCGTTGACTTCTGGGTTTTGGCGATGCTGGTTGCGAGTGCTCAAGGCGGCATCCAGGCGCTCAGCCGTTCCTTTTTTGCTCAAATGGTGCCTAAGGAAAAAGCTAATGAGTTTTTCGGGTTCTATAATATTTTCGGCCGCTTTGCTGCCGTTACAGGTCCATTTCTTGTCGGGCTTATTACACAACTTACAGGCAACACTTCCTATGGGGTATTCAGCTTAGTAATTCTCTTCCTGATTGGTTTTATAGTGCTGTTCTTTGTCCCCAATGTCACTGCTTCAGAACAAGATTATGCTCCGGGGCACTAATTTTAAAGAGGCGTGACGCAGATCATTTTCAAGTCATATTTAAAGAATGAAAGACAAACAGCGAAAGAAACTTAAAGATAAGATTGAAAGGACAAAAAACGGTCCGGAGCATTATACTCCGGACCGTGTCTGTTAAATGAATATGCTTCAAGAATAGCAACGCACAGATGAAATGTTACACATTGGCGAGAGCCGTGTGCCTTAACGGGTCCCGTACGGTTTTACAAGGGGCAGCCTCAAAGGTTGCCCTGTTCTATTCTTCGTCAATTTTGTGCAAAGGCATGGCAGCCGGCCCGTTGATTACCTCGCCGGTGACGGAATATCTGGAGCCGTGGCACGGGCAATCCCACGTCTTTTCACCTTCATTCCATTCCACCTCACATCCTAAATGCCGGCAGGTGGTGTCAACAAGATAGAGTTTGCCGTCCGGGTCTCTGTAAGCCCCTGCCCGTTCTCCATAACCGGCGATGACAATGGAAGCTTTACCGGGTTTTACCTCTTCGGGAACTTTAAGCGGAATTTCCATCTTTCCTTTAATCAAATGCTTTGCCACATCCGCATTTATAGAGAAAAACTCTTTAAGATCAGGATCAGCATGGAATCGGGATGTTGTGTAGAGTTCCTTATACGGATTATCCTTTTTGAGCACATAGTCTCTTAACACATGGGCCGCAGCCGTTCCGCTTGTCATTCCCCATTTTTTATATCCGGTGGCTATTAAGATCCCCGGCTCATTGGCAGTGATTGGACCAATATAGGGAATTTTATCAAGCGTATAAATATCCTGTGCCGACCAGCGGTATAAATACTTTTGAATACCCAATGTTTGTTCTGCAAATTCTTCAATCGCCAGGTAATGCTGCATTGTATTGATTCCCTGGCCGGTTTTATGACTTTCTCCGCCGACTAAAACAAGCTGTTCTCCGTTTGCGGGCGTGGCGCGGAGAGTGCGGGAGGGAGAATCGAGACTGAGATACATACCTCCCGGAAAAGCTTTTTTAGCTTTAATTCCAATAAGGTATGAGCGTTCTACATGCATTCTGGCAAAATACAGCCCCTTTTTATCGCAAAAAGGAAAATGGGAGGCTGCAATGATCTGCTTGCAGGAAATCTTTTTTCCATTTCGCAGGATGATTTTTAGTTCCCTGCCGTCTTCAAAATCAACAGCTACAGTATTTTCAAAAATTTTTCCTCCTGCCTTAACAAAAAGCTTAACAAGATGCAGCAAATATTTTACGGGGTGAAACTGGGCCTGTTCATGCATGACCAGGGCGGTTTTTAAGTTGGTGTCTAATGGTATTGAATTAACTTGTGCTCCGTTGATGCCGAGCTTTTGATAGGCCCTTGATTCATTTTCAATTTTGCCGGCCCCTTCGTCCGTGCAGGTATAAAGAATCGCTTCTTGCTCACTAAAATCACAGTCAATTTTTTCTTCATGGACAGTCTTTTTAATAAAATTTACTGCATCTTGATTTGCTTTATAATAGAGTTTTGCTTTTTCTTCACCAAAATGGCTGATTAGTTCATCATAAATAATATTGTGTTGTGCAGTAATTTTTGCTGTTGTGTGTCCCGTTGTACCGCTAAGGATTTTTCCCGCCTCGATGACCGTTACGTTGACACCTTCTTTTGCCAATAAGTAGCCGGTTGTTATTCCGGTAATACCGGCTCCGACAATGGCAACATCAGTTTTGTGGTCTTCAGTTGCGGTTTGAAAGGCAGGTAAGTCTCCGTCACGCCAAAAAGATTTGGGGAATTGTGGCATTTGATAGTTTTTAGACATGAAAAGGCCTCCTTCAAAAATATTTTTCTTCTCAGAAAAAAAATTATTCTGCTTACTTTGACAAAAAAAAATTACAAGAAACAGGTGAATATTTGAGTAAATATATAAAAAATTCTAAAAAATAAAAATATATCTCCCATTAAATGTCGAAATATGAAATAATAGGGCTGTGAACATTTTTTAGGGGGAAAGTAGGATGAGTTTTAAGACTGCAGACTTATGTGATGAGTTTTCAAATGAACTCCAGGCTATTGGTTCCGAATTTAAATCCTATGGAGGGAGAAAAAGTTTTTGCGGACCGATTCAAACTGTTAAAGTATTCGAAGATAATGTTCTTGTGAAACAGGCCCTTGAAACGATTCCTGAGGGAAGTGTTCTTGTTGTTGATGGAGGGGCTTCAAAAAATTGCGCGCTTATGGGAGATCGCCTGGGTGAAATTGCCGAATCAAGAAAAATTGCCGGTGTAATTATTTATGGATGCATTCGTGATGCTGCAGATATTGCCGGGCAGGATATCGGCGTTTTTGCCCTCGGTACGATGCCGTTAAAGAGTAAAAAGGAAGGAAAGGGCGAAGTCAACGTTCCGCTTCATTTCCTTG
>JANWJP010000206.1 GCA_025451895.1 Robertmurraya sp. | reverse complement strand
ATGATCCGGATCAGGTCCAAAGGGTTGAAAAACATTTGTTTTTCTCTCAGCCTCACAGGCACCCCCAGCAGAAAATTATTCTACTTTTCTAAAAATAATAATACTATTTTAAGAAAAAGTAAAGTTTTAAAATATTTTACTATTTTTCTATGAAGAAACAATTTTCCATGTTGATTTACGAGCTTTATACGTCTGGAGAATCTGTTAATATCCCAATTCTTTATTTATTACATTGAGCAGCGGCTTTCCTTCGATAAAAAGCTGCAGATTGTGCAAAAAAAGTTCCATATTCCGATGCGTATTTTTCGGTGACCAATAAGCATGATGAGGAGACACAATGACATTTTCCAATGTCCAAAAAGGATGATCTCCGGGAAGAGGTTCTGTTTCAAAAACATCGAGGGCGGCTCCTCCCAAATGGCCTGATTCTAAAGCGGCAATTAAATCCCCTTCGGCAAGTGTATCCCCCCTGCCCACATTAATCACACGGCTGCCTTTTTTCATCAAATGAATTTTATCCATATTTAAAAAGTGATATGTCTCTTTCGTAGACGGCAAAGCCAGAACAAGAAAATCTGCATTTTCCAAAACAAAATCAACCTTATCAGTCCCAACGACAAGATCGGCATATTCATCGCACCCGCTCCGATTGTCAGGATGTCTGCGGCATCCAATAACCTTCATCCCTAACGCCTTGCATCTTTTGGCAATTTCACGGCCTATATGGCCGTAGCCGATTATCCCGACAGTCGCATCTTCCATATCAATAATGGGAATTTTCCCCCATTTTCTGTTTGCTTCATTGCGTATCATTCTGTCCACCCCCCTTGCCATGGCGGCAATGAGTGCAAGCGTATGTTCCGCAATCGGAACAGATGTGCAGCCCCGGGAATTAGTGATAATAATATCACTGTTTTTAACCCGTTCATTTTCCAGCAGTTTTTCGATCCCGACACTGAAGGAATGAACCCATTCTATATTGTTCGCATCCTTTATGATAGACAGAGAATCACGGATCCCGGAAGTCAAAACAATATTGCATTCGGAAATATCGGCTTTTGGTTCCGGCTCAGGCTCTCCGTATTTCCACGGTTCAATAATCATTTTTGCGGAAAGAACTTTGATTTTTTTCTGATATTCTTCCGGAATCCTGCTCCTGACATATATCACCGGAGTGGTTTTATTTTTCCTGTTTCCCTGCATAATTCTCCCCCATTCATATATGAAAACGTCTGTGACCATCGGTCTATATCGGAAACAATTGATATCTAAAATCTATCATGATTTTTGCAATATGTTCCCAATTATAAAGAAAAATGCAAAATTCGCAAACTGCAAAGCTTTCTTTATACTGTGAAAAACAAAATAAGGCCTTCAGCCGGTTTACAGGCCTGTTTTCCGGATCATTCAACAGTGAAATGAAAAAGATTTTAAACTAGTCCGTTATTAGTATTTTTAGAATTTTGCCTTTACTTTCCTGTTAACTTTTGTATACTAGTCAGAGAATGTAATAACTGGGGGAGCCCGATAGTTCGGGCTGAGATAGAAACACGCTTAAGTTTCTAAACCCTTTGGACCTGATCTGGATCATGCCAGCGTGGGGAAGTTAGCAAATCATGATTAAACTGACAATCATTAAAAAACGGCCGGGGCCATTATCCATGGATCCGGTTTTCCTAATCATTTGCCCCTCCAAGTATTACCCAGATCTCGTCCCTCACCAAATTACAAGGGAGAGATTTTTTTATGTCATCAGCTTCACCAAATCAAAAGAATTTATCTATTTATTCCGGTTTTCCCGGAAGCAAGAAAGTATACGTCCAAGGTTCAAGGCCCGACATAAGGGTGCCTATGCGGGAAATCAGACTCAGTCCCACCACAGGAACGTTCGGAAATGAAGAAAATCCGCCAATCCGTGTTTATGACACGAGCGGCCCATACACGGATAAAGACTATAAAGCAGACATTACAAAAGGTTTGCCGCCAATTCGCGAGGCTTGGATTCGGGAACGGAATGATACCGAAGAATATGAAGGAAGAAAAATGAAACCGGAAGATGACGGTTTGCGACATGAAAATGAACTCCACAGAAGGGAGACCGCTTTTCCGGGATTAAAGCGCAAGCCATTGCGGGCTAAACCGGGGAAAAATGTCACACAGCTTCATTATGCACGAAAAGGAATCATTACACCGGAAATGGAATTCGTCGCCATAAGAGAAAATATGGATCCGGAATTTGTCCGGCAGGAAATTGCCGCAGGTAGGGCGATTCTTCCGGCAAATATTAACCATCCCGAACTGGAACCGATGATTATCGGCCGGAATTTTCACGTTAAAATAAATGCCAATATCGGTAATTCAGCCATTACCTCATCCATTGAAGAAGAAGTTGAAAAAATGACTTGGGCGACAAGATGGGGAGCCGATACCATTATGGATTTATCCACAGGAAAAAATATTCATACAACACGGGAATGGATTATCCGCAACTCTGCCGTTCCGGTCGGCACAGTTCCTATTTACCAGGCGCTTGAAAAGGTAAACGGAGTGGCTGAGGATCTGACTTGGGAAATTTTCCGCGATACATTAATTGAACAAGCCGAGCAGGGTGTTGACTATTTTACCATTCACGCGGGTGTGCTGCTGCGCTATATTCCTTTGACAGCGAAACGGGTAACCGGGATCGTTTCCCGCGGCGGTTCGATCATGGCCCAATGGTGTTTATATCATCATAAAGAAAACTTCTTATATACTCATTTTGAAGAGATTTGCGAGATTATGAAAACTTACGATATCGCCTTTTCATTGGGAGACGGCCTCAGACCGGGATCAATCGCCGACGCCAATGACGAAGCCCAATTTGCAGAACTTGAAACACTGGGCGAACTGACAAAAATTGCCTGGAAGCATGATGTCCAGGTAATGGTTGAAGGCCCGGGCCATGTACCCATGCATATGATTAAGGAGAATATGGATAAACAACTGGAAATATGCGGCGGCGCTCCATTTTATACATTGGGGCCGCTCACAACAGATATTGCACCCGGATATGATCACATCACTTCAGCAATCGGAGCGGCGATGATTGGCTGGTACGGAACAGCGATGCTTTGCTATGTCACACCAAAGGAACATTTAGGTTTGCCGAATAAAAACGATGTCCGGGAGGGGGTAATTGCCTATAAAATTGCAGCCCATGCGGCAGATTTGGCAAAAGGACATCCAAATGCCCAAAAAAGAGACGATGCCCTTTCTAAAGCACGGTTTGAGTTTAGATGGCGGGATCAGTTTAATCTGTCCCTTGATCCGGAACGCGCCGAAGAATATCATGATGAAACCCTTCCTGCCGAAGGAGCGAAAACAGCCCATTTCTGCTCCATGTGCGGACCAAAATTCTGCAGTATGAGAATTTCCCAGGATATCCGCAACTATGCAAAAGAAAACAATCTTAATGATGCAGAAGCAATCGAAAAAGGAATGGAGGAAAAAGCCCGCGAGTTTAAAGAAAAAGGAGGCACGATTTACCAATAACCCTCCCTCAAAACTTTTAAAAAAACCGTTTACTAAATAGCATGAAGCCGGTCTGACGGAATATACTTCCGTGAGGCCGGCTCCCCTTTTAACCTGGAATCCCCTTCATTATGATAAAGATTATTTTTGATAGAAACATTTAACTTCTTTATTATGGTTTCGCTGAAAAAACTGACTTTTCACCGGTCCGTTATTTTAATTAACCGTTTGCTGCCAACATTTCTTCAGTCTCTTAATCCGTTTTGGCCTTATTTTTTCGTAAAAAGACCCTATCTTATTCTTTTAACTTCACGCATTTCCGAAAAAAATCATGCCCTTTATTTAATTATTATTTACGACGGAAAAATTACCCCATAAACATAAAAAGTGCTCAAACTCTTCCACTAAATAAAAGAGTTTAAGCACTTGAAAGAAAAGAATATCCTTGCAAGAAATCAATCCCGCAAAACTACGCTTCTACTATTTCCGGTTTTTGATAAACATTTGTATCAAGTTCGCCGGTCATCTTCCCTGTCAAAACTCCGGCTGTCATTGATCCGCTCACATTTAGAGCCGTTCTGCCCATATCGATTAGTGGTTCAACGGAAATCAACAAACCGACAATGGCAATCGGCAGATCCATGATTGATAAAACAATCAAAGCCGCAAATGTTGCACCACCGCCTACACCTGCTACACCGAATGAGCTTATCGCAATAACCAGAATGAGCATAATAATAAATGACAGACTTGTCGGTTCAATACCCGCTGCAGGAGCAACCATCACTGCCAGCATGGCCGGATAAATTCCGGCACAACCATTTTGGCCGATCGAGAGACCAAAAGAACCGGCAAAGTTGGCAATCCCTTCAGACACACCGAAATCTTTTGCCTGTGTCTTAATGGTCAACGGAAGCGTACCGGCACTTGAACGGGATGTAAACGCAAAAGTCAATGTCGGAAATGCTTTCCTTACAAAGTGAATTGGATTTAGCTTTGCAAAAGAAATCAATAATAAATGCACGATAAAAGTCAATATAATGGCCACATAAGATGCTGCAACAAAGGTTCCCAATTTCATCACTGCCTCAAAATTGCTTGTTGCAGTAACCTTTGTAATCAATGCCAGGACTCCGTATGGTGTTAAGCGAAGAATCAATGTAACAACTCTCATAACAACGGAATAAACAGCGTCAACTATTTTGGCAAACAATTCAGCGTGCTCCGGCTCTTTTCGTTTTACACCGAGATAAGCCACCCCGATAAAAGCGGCAAAAATGACAACACCCAATGTCGATGTAGCACGCCCTCCTGTTAAGTCAAGGAAAGGATTTGCCGGAAACATTTGCAAAATTTGCTGCGGAACAGTCATCCCTTCAACGGTTGCAGCCCGCTCTTGCAGTGCAGCATTTCTGGCATTTTCTGCTTCTCCGGCTGTGAGTTCAATCCCGTCAAGATTAAAGCCCAATGCCGTACCTATGCCTATAGCAGCAGAAACAGCGGTTGTTGCAATTAGAATACCGATCACAAGCAGGCTAATCTTTCCAATATTTTTAGTGATTTTCAATTTTGTAAATGCCCCGATGATCGAAATAAAAATAAGCGGCATAACAATCATTTGCAGCAATTTAACATAACCGGTTCCAACAATATTAAACCAGTCGATCGTTCCTGAAGTAACTGCAGAATCTGTACCATAAAGCAAATGGAGCAATATTCCAAACAGCAACCCTAAACCGAGAGCAGCAAAAACCCGTTTTGTAAAGGAAATATGCTTCCTTTGCATTATGAACAAACCAGACATTAGCAACAATAAGACAGCAATGTTAACAATGATGAGAATGGTGTTCATAATAATCCTCCGTTATTTTTTAACATATTAGTAGCATACTAATAGTATAAAATTAATTCCGATTTGTCAAATAGGAATTGTCGTATTTAATTATTTTTATTATTTCAATATTTTTTTATTAATTATCATCACCTTATTATTTCTAGATTCTTCCTTATTTAAATCATTAAAAATTAAATCAAAAAAATCTATATCAAAAACTAATTCACACTATTCCTGTCTGTTTTATTTAAATTAATGGTTGACACCTCCATTTTTTTACTCTAAAATACCTTTCAAGACAACGAATACAGAATTTACACAAAATTAAAATTATTAAAATATTAAAAAGAAGCATGCAATGGTAAATTATTTCCCTGTAAAGAGGGCTGTAAATCAAATTGATTAAGGAGGCTTCAAGATGGTCAACGTTATGAATAAGAAGAGAAATGCAGAAAAAATTGCTCAAGAGTTGGCGGATATTTTTGCAAAAACAGCCGCCAAACGGGACGCTGCAGGCGGAACTGCAAAAGAAGAACGTGAACTTATCAGGCAAAGCGGACTTTTAAAGCTGCTGATTCCTGCAGAATACGGAGGTTTGGGGGGCGATTGGCAAGATGTCCTTAATGTCGTGAAAATTTTCGCCAAAGTTGACAGTTCACTTGCCCATTTATACGGATATCACTTTGTTAACTTAACCACTCCCCACCTCACAGGCAGTGAGAAACAAAAAGAATACTATTACCGGATTACTGCAGAAAAAAATTATTTTTGGGGCAATGCTTTTAATCCGGTTGATATGCGATTAAAAGCCCGCAAGGAAGGTGACAAATATATTCTAAATGGCATTAAGACCTTTTGCTCGGGCAGTGTTGATTCAGATTTTTTAGTAGTATCGTCCATTTTTGAAGGAAAAGAGGAACCTTTGCTTGCAGTAATTCCGACTAATCGTATAGGTATTACCGTAAATAACGATTGGAACAATTTTGGCCAACGTCAAACAGACAGCGGAAGTATACACTTTGATGAAGTAGTCGTAGAAGAAAATGAGATTATGCAAAAAGGGTTTAATCATAGCGAATTTTCCAAAATCCGCATGAATATTTCAAGTTTTATTTTAAACCATTTATATCTTGGCATTGCCGAGGGAGCACTGGAAGCAGCTGTGAATTACACCAGGACACAGACGAGACCCCGCTCTCCCCACTTCCCGCGGGCGGTCGATGACCCGGTAATACAACACCAATACGGCCAACTTTTAACTCAGCTTGAGGCAGCAAAATTACTTGTAGAAAAGTCGGATATTATTTTTCAAAAAACTTGGAACGCAGGCGAAACTGTTACCGAAAAGGAAAGAAAAGAACTGGAGACTGCCACGAATATAGCTAAGGTCTTTACTATAAAAGCCGGCTTGGATATCACTTCCCGAATGTTTGATTTAATGGGAAGCCGTGCAACTTCAAATGCATATGGATTTGACAGATTTTGGAGAAATTTACGCACAATGTCCCTGCATGTCCCTGTCGATATAACTGCTCAAGAACTGGGCCGGAATTTACTATTTAACGAATAAGAAGGAGGCAGCATGATGAATCATACTTCTGCTTTGATACGGGAGCCTGAGTCCCTCACTCAGGAAACTGAAATAACAAAAGAGGAATTACGGACAAAAATCGTTGCCAATTCCATCCATTTCACCTACGAAAATACCAAAATATTAAATGACATCAATCTGACGGTGAAGGAATGTGAATTCCTTGCCCTGATGGGGCCGAGCGGCTGCGGAAAAAGCACATTCCTCCGGCTTTTGGCAGGCATCTTGCAGCCTCAAGAATGAGATATCAAAATTGATGGAAGATCCATTAAGGACGTTCCTCCCGATT
>JANWJP010000205.1 GCA_025451895.1 Robertmurraya sp. | reverse complement strand
TTCCTTGCGGTGCCTGTCACCCACCCCCCACCCCCGGCAAGAGAAGTTTTTTTGCCGGGGGTGGGTCGGGTGCCTTTACATTTTCTTTACAATTTGAATGTAATATAGCAAGGTTTATGGATATTTTTCTGATTTTAACGAAGTACAGTTTTTTTGCAGAGGTGATTCCATCCCCGGCTGCTGGCCGGAGCTCGTAAAGGTTTTTTAAAATTAAATGATTTGCAAGTGATGAAGCAGGGGTTCCGGCTGTATGGGAAATCATGAACCAAAAGGTGAGGAGAAAACGGATGGATATTAAACAATTGGAAAAATACATTAAGAAAATTAAGGTTAAGAATCTTGTGAACCAGGATGTGGAGGTGGTGAATGATTCTCCCCTTGAGATGATCGGCAAAGGCCGGCAAGGGGCGGTTTTTAAGGTGACAGAGGATATTTGCGTAAAGGTGTTTGGCAATGAAGAGGATTGTGAGCGCGAGTATTATGCCCTTTCTCTCGGACAAGATACAAACATGTTTCCGAAGGTTTATGCCAAAGGCCCGCTGTATATTGTCATGGAATTTATCAAAGGGGTCGATTTAAGGGAATATTTGCAATCCCAGCCGCTCACTGAAGAACTATCCAAAAGACTGATTGAAATGCTTGTCACTTTTAAGGAAATCGGCTATGAGCGCATTGACCATCATAAGCGGCAAATTTATATCCAGGAAGATGGAAGTCTTAAGGTAATTGATGTGGCCCGCACAGTTTGGCGCGACAGAGTCTATCCATATCCCCGCAAACTCTTGAATTCCCTCGGTGAAGATTACAAAGCAGTTTTTTTGTCACATGTACAAGCTATGGCTCCGGAACTTTACGAAGAGTGGCAACATTACATCCGCATGGAGGAAATGTCAAAACAAATCTACGACGTTCTCATTAATCAGAGAAAGTTCGGTAAAGACATCGGCAAAATATCGAAAAAGCTGCTGACGAAAAAGGATGAAAAGAATTATGTCACTCTTCTTGAAGGGCTTATGTACAAAGTTTTTAAAGAAGAGTGGGTGCGCACCATGCTTGTACTCGGCAAAGATCCTGATGAAGTAATGGAAAAAATTGATGAGTATTGGGATTATCGCGAGCAGCAAGTCTATGAAAATTTAACTGCGAAAATTAAAGGCAGTAAAGGGAAAAAAGGTGACAGAGAATGGCAACGGGAAGAGGATACCGGAAAATACGGCAAGGATAAAGACAAACGCGATAAGAAGGATAAGAAAGGGAAAAAAGACAAAAAGGACAAGCACCACCATCATCACCATAAAGACAAGGACCGGGATAAAAAAGATAAGGACAAGCACCGTGACAAAAAGAAGAAAGACAAACATCGCCATTAGGAAAAGCAAACGGGAATTCCCGTCCGTTTACAAAAACATAATTTCACTGAATCAGAGGAGAATGCAAACATGAAAGTACTCATTATTTGGCGTTTACTCACTGTGGGAGGGGTCAATGCCGGCTGGCGGAACCGTGCAGTTTATTTTAAAAAGCACGGGATCAACACGGAATTCCTGTACATGAAAGACCACGGCGGCTTGCACATTATGGAGGACGTTGCCCCTGTCTACCTGACAAAGGACAAACAGGAAATCAATAACATTATCACTAAAAATCATTATGATGCAATTATCGTGGTTGACACCGGCTATGCTTATGAATGGCTGAAAAAAGCCGGATATGAAGGGCCTGTTATTGTGGAAGCGCGAACACCGGAACTCATTAAACTCAGACCTCACATAAAAAATTTCCACGGAATCGTTCCAAAAACCTTCGTCGTTCCTTCCTATTACCAAAAAGATCTGCTCTCCATCCTATATGATACGGAACATATTCCTGTCAACGTAATTTATAACGGAATAGACGTTTCCTTTTTCCGGCCTTTAGAAAAAGAAGACATTTCTTTTACAGAAGAGCCGCTGTTGCCTCCAGATAAGAAAATTATCGGCTGGATTGGCCGCCTCGATAAACGGAAAAACTGGCCGATGCTGATTGAAGTCGCAAAAAGGATTAAGGCGGAGCGGAATGATGTGGAAATATGGGTGATTGGCGGGGCACAAAGCGTTCAGCGTGAAGAATTCCGGGCCGCATGGCAGGCAGAAAAACTGACCGATATCATTAAATGGTTTCCGGTTATTCCTTACCAGCAAATGCCCCATGTCTATGCAAAGATTCTCCTTTCAGGCGGATGTACGCTGGCAACCACCAAATCGGAATCATTCGGAAATACCTTTATTGAAGCAATGTCCTGCGGGGTGCCTGTCGTCGCTTCGAATATCCGGCCCATTACTGAACTTGTTAAAAGAGGAGAAACGGGCCTCCTTTACCGGGGGCAAAATGTGGATGATGCGATCCGCCAGCTTTACGGCATTTTGGATAATCCTGCTCTTCATAAAAAAATGTCGCAAAACGCGATTGCGCATGTGAGGGAGAAGTTTTCCATTGAAAAAACGGCTGAACAATATGTGCAGCTTTTAAAAAGAACGGTTTTCCCTGAAAACGGGTTAAATGAGGTGAATGGGCGTGATTGAACCTGTTCAATACCGCAAAAAGCTTGAAGGAAAGTCCAATGCCCATCTGATTACATTCAGTGACGGCCGTGATTATGTTGTGAAATATTTTCAGCCCGGCTTTGAAAAAGCTTTGCCCAATGAATGGGTTGCTTACGGTCTGGCGCGGTTTTTGGGATTGCCGGTTCCTTACGCAAAGATTGTTGAAATCCCGGCCGATTTTTCCGCACAAATTCCGGAACTAAACCATTTAAACATAAGCAAGCATCAATTTGCCTCTCTTTATGTGCCCGCCTGTTTTGACGGTCATCAGGTTTCAACGGTTCCGGCAATCACCAATCACAAAACGCTGGCAGGTATCATTCTGCTCGATTATTGGCTTTGCAACCGTGACAGAACACGCAAAAATATTCTTTTATGTGATGAATCACCCGGTTCTTATAAATTGTGGATGATTGACCAGGCAGAAATTTTTAATTCCTATAACTGGCAAATTCCAGAACTGGAGGCCCTCCCCGACGGCATTCTTAAAAGCGCCACACATCAGCTGATGGCCCGTTTTATCAAAGAAGAAGAAGACTTTTATCATTATCTTGAGCTCATTCAAACGACGCCGATTTTGCTGATGGAGGAGTTGTTTGCTTTGATTCCCGACGATTGGCAAATGAATCCGGAGGAAAAGAAGGCGGCCATCGGGGCTTTGCTGAAACGGCGCAAGGAACTGCTGCCGCGGCTGATGCGGAGGATTATCAAAAGGGTTTATCTCCCTTTGCAGGAGAGTGATTTTTAAAATTTCCAAAAAAGGCAGGCCGCGAGAGGCTCCGGTTTCCCGCTTTTTGCAGCTTTTTTCACTTTAGCGATTCGCCCGGCAATTAAGCCGGTTTTTAAGTATGACTAATAAATTTGCATCGAAAAGATTTATTGATAAGGAGGGTATCAATTGAAAATCAGAAAAGCCGTCATTCCCGCCGCCGGTCTGGGAACCCGGTTTTTGCCGGCAACTAAGGCCCAGCCGAAGGAAATGCTTCCGATTGTTGACAAACCGGCGATTCAATATATTGTCGAGGAGGCAGCGGCATCGGGAATTGAGGAAATCATCATTGTCACCGGGAGAAGCAAACGTTCTATCGAAGATCATTTTGATAAATCATTTGAGCTGGAAGATGCACTTTTGAAAAAAGGCAAGCTGTCTGAGCTGGCGGGAATTCAGAAAATATCAAATCTCAGCAATATTTCATACATCCGGCAAAAGGAAGCGAAAGGCCTCGGACATGCCATCCTATGCGCCAAGAATTTTATTGGCGGCGAGCCGTTTGCAGTTTTGCTCGGTGATGACATTGTGATGTCAGAAACACCGTGTTTACAGCAGTTAATCGACATTTACCGGTATTGCAACAGCTCGGTCGTGGCCGTGCAAACGGTACCAGAGGATGAAGTGAGCAAATACGGAATCATTAAACCAAAGGGGGTTCTTGGGCCGAACCTTATTCATGTTGATGAACTGGTGGAAAAACCGGCCAAAGAGGAAGCTCCCTCCCGTTATGCAATTATGGGCCGCTATATCCTGAGGCCGGAAATATTTGATGCTCTTGAAAAAATCCCCCCCGGGAAAGGAAACGAACTCCAGCTGACTGATGCGATTAATGAACTGAATAAACACCAGATTGTTGTTGCCTGCAATTTTACGGGCCGGCGTTACGACATCGGCGACAAGCTTGGTTTTATTAAAGCAACGATTGATACTGCCCTGGAAAGAAAGGATACCAGGGAGGAAGTCCTTTCGTATTTACACGAGACTTTACAAAAATATCAACTCCCTGAGAAAAAAGGAAGCGATGCTTAAAGATGAATATTTCCATTATCGGGACAGGCTATGTCGGTTTGTCCACAGGTGTTTGCCTGGCGGAAATCGGCCATGACGTCGTCTGTATTGATACGGATCAGAAAAAAATTGCCTTGCTCAAAAGCGGCATTTCTCCCATATATGAGCCGGGAATGGACGAGCTCTTGGAAAAAAATATTGCCGCAAAACGTCTGTCATTTACCAATTCCCATCAAGAAGGACTGGCACAGGCGGAAATCATTATTATTGCCGTCGGGACACCGCAAAAAGAAGACGGCAGCGCCGATTTGTCTTATCTGGAAACGGCAGTCGCTGATATTGCAGCCAACCTCTCTCACGATGCGGTTGTTATTATAAAAAGCACCGTGCCCGTGGGAACGAATGACCGGGTGCGGCAAATGCTGCAACAGTTATTGCCTGACCACGTAAAAGTGGATGTCGTATCCAATCCGGAATTTTTGCGCCAGGGTTCGGCCATCAGAGACACCCTTGAAGCGGACCGGATTGTGATTGGCGCTGAAAACGAAGCAGCAGCACTAAAAGTCAAAGAAATGTATGCTCCCCTGAATGTCCCCGTTCTCATTACAAGCAACAGAAGCGCAGAAATGATTAAATATGCCTCTAACTCTTTCCTTGCAACCAAAATCAGTTTTATTAATGAAATCGCCAATCTTTGTGAAGCAGCCGGTGCAGATGTGTTGGCTGTGGCAAAAGGAATGGGATACGACAAAAGGATCGGCTCCCATTTTCTCAATGCCGGCATCGGTTATGGCGGCTCTTGTTTTCCGAAGGATGTCAAAGCCCTCCTCCATACTGCCAAGCAGTTCGGCAGGGAGTTTGCATTGTTAAAGGAAACCGTGGCTGTGAATGAATCACAGCGGACCCTGCTGGTTGATAAGGTGCTGGCCCGCTTTGGAAACGTGGCCGGATTGCGCTTTGCCATGCTCGGCCTTGCTTTTAAACCGGAGACGGATGATATGAGGGAGGCCCCTTCCATTCCCATTTCCCGCAGATTGGCGGAATTGGGGGCGGTGGTTGTCGCCTATGATCCGGTCGCCCTGGAAAACGGAAAAAGGGTAATCGGAGACAGAATTCAATATGCAAACTCCCTTTCTGAAGCGGTGCAGGATGCGGATGCCCTGCTGATTGTGACGGAGTGGGATGAAATAAAAAACATGGATTTGGAGAAGCTTGCCGCACAAAAGAACCCCTTGATTATTTTTGACGGAAGAAATTGTCTGGATGAAGCGAAAATTGCCGCTCTCCCGGCGGTTGAGTATTATCCTGTCGGGCGGCCGGCGATTATCAAGGGAAAATGAAGTAAAAAGGGTGTTCCTTTGGAATGGAGCACCCTTGAATATTATGTATTTAAGGCAATCTATGCCTCTTGTTCTTTAAGACTTTTAAAAAAACTTGTATATGTCACAGAAGGAATAAATATGTTAAAGGTATAAACTAAGTTTTCACCGACAAGCGAGTGGTTGAAGACAAACAGGGCTGATCCGAAAAATATTCCAAACACTATGCCTGTTGTAATGAGATAAACTTTTTTATTTTTAAAAAAGCGTTCCAAATTATAAATTCCAAAAATACAGGCAAGAGTCCATATAAATGTGAATAAAAACGAGCCTGTACCCCGGTAAATAAAGTAGAACGCCCAAAAAATGAGAAATGGCGCCATGGCAATTTTATAATATTTCATATCCTCACCCCTTCGTTGTCATCGGACAAATTATTACAATAAGAATCTGTTTCCTTCACCCGCGGCAATCAGTCACGACACAACAGGAGAAATATTTTTCGAAATATTCTTAAAATAATATACAGGAAAAGGACCGCGCGAACAAGTTCATAATGTCCTGTTTCTGAAAGATGTCTTCTGCCCTTAGTCCCATATTTAGGTGGAAAAGAGGCGGGAACCTGAACATTTTTTGAAATAGCTTTTTGGTGTGCTTATTTTGAGATAGTCCGCCTTTATGCAATCCATGATTATTTTCTGCTTGTCAATATTATTTACGAACAAAAAATTTCGGTTTTGCCGGGGTTGTTGCTGGAAATACAGCAAAAATGCTTAATGACACAAGTATTGCTTCCCGCCAAACACGGGTGCAGGTGAAAAATGCAGTAAAAATGCTGATTACGGAGCTAAAATACCCTGTTTAGGAAAAAAATAAAGAAAGAATCCCCTTAAAACCGAAGGAAATGGAAATGTTTGTATTTCGTGAGGTTTGAAGAAGTGTGACATAAATCAACATATCGGCGAAATCAGGTGGTTTATCGGCGAAATTTAGGATTTATCGGCGAAAATTTCAATATATCGGCGAAAAATCAAATATATCGGCGAAATTACCAAATATATCAGCGAAACCCAACTCAAACCACCAAAAAAAGGGACTGCGAAAAGCCAGATAAACTGACTTTAAGCACAGCCCTTTTCAATGCTTAGATAACTCCTTGAACGATCATGGCGTCGGCCACCCGTTTGAAGCCGGCAATGTTTGCGCCAATGACAAGGTTCCCCGGATAGCCGAATTCTTCAGCCGCATTCATGCTTTGCCGGTAAATTTTCTTCATAATCTCCTGCAATTTCCGGTCTACTTCTTCAAAAGTCCAAGGCAGCCGCATGCTGTTTTGCGCCATTTCCAGGGCTGAGACAGCTACACCGCCGGCATTGGCCGCTTTTCCGGGACCGTAAAGAATATCATTGTCCAGGAATACATCGATGGCTTCCAATGTACATGGCATGTTTGCTCCTTCCACAACAGCTTTGACGCCGTTTTTCACAAGCAGCTTGGCTGAAGCCTCGTCAATTTCGTTTTGCGTCGCACACGGGAGGGCAATATCACAAGGAATAGACCAAATTCCTGAACAGCCTTCCGTGTATTTCGCATGAGGGTGAACATTTACATATTCTTTAATCCGTTTTCTTTCAACCTCTTTAATACGTTTAATGGTTGCAAGGTTGATGCCTTTTTCATCGTAAATATAACCGTTGGAATCACTGCAGGCAACCACCTTTGCGCCCAATGCCTGAGCTTTTTCCATGGCATAAATGGACACATTTCCGGAACCGGACACGACAACCGTTTGTCCTCTTAATTTCATGCCCCTGCCCTTCAGCATTTCCTGCGCAAAATAGACGGCACCATATCCGGTTGCTTCTGTCCGTCCCAGGCTTCCCCAGTAGGCCGGGCTCTTGCCGGTGAACACGCCTGCTTCGAAAGCTCCTCTGATTCTTTTATATTGGCCGAACATATAGCCGATTTCTCTTGCACCGACACCGATATCTCCGGCTGGTACGTCAATATCCGGTCCGATATGTCTGTACAATTCCGTCATAAAGCTTTGAATAAACCGCATGATCTCCCCTTCCGATTTGTCTTTCGGATCAAAATCGGAACCCCCTTTGCCTCCGCCGATGGGCAGGCCTGTCAGGGCATTTTTAAAAATCTGTTCAAAACCGAGGAATTTCATAATGCTTGCATTTACGGACGGGTGGAAACGGATTCCGCCTTTATAAGGTCCGATAGTACTGTTATATTGAACACGAAAACCGCGGTTTACTTGCACTTTTCCTTTATCATCCACCCATGGAACACGGAAAATAATCATTCTTTCCGGCTCCACAACTCTTTCAAGGATTCCTTGCTCCATATAGTGGGGATATTTTGCAAAGAGGGGCACAAGAGAGTCAAAAATTTCCCGGGCGGCTTGATGAAATTCGCTTTCACCAGGATTGCGCTCTATAACGGTCCGGTAGACTTTGTTTACATAATGCTCAGCGACTTTTTCCTCCATGGTTTTAGCTTCTTTTAAAATTGCCATTTCTGTCAAACTCCCTTTTTTCAGAATGAATATATAATTTGAGTAGGAAAATCTTCTGCTGCAAAAAAAAGTATTTTTTTTGCATTTTTTTCTTACGCGCTTTATTTTATAATGGACTAATAATCTAATCAATATAAAAAATAGATAAATTTAATATCATAATGAGATGAATCAAAGGGTGACTATAAGTGGAACTGAGACAAATTAAATATTTTATCGAAGTTGCCAGGCGTGAACACGTGACAGAGGCGGCATTATCACTGCATATTGCCCAGTCGGCGGTCAGCCGGCAAATTGATAATTTGGAAAAAGAACTCGGTGTTAATTTGTTTTTGCGGGACGGCAGAAATGTCCGGTTAACACCAATTGGTAAAGTATTCCTCGATTATATGGAACAGGCGATGAAAGTCATCGATGACGCGAAGCGCGAAGTTGAGGAGTATTTGGATCCTGAAAAAGGAACGATTCGGATCGGTTATCCGAGCAGCCTCGCCAACTATACCCTGCCCACGGTGATTTCTGCTTTCCGCGCAGAATATCCGAAGGTAAAATTCTGCCTTAACCAGGGGGCTTATCATTCCCTCATTGAAAGTGTGATCAGGGGGGACATTGATATGGCTCTCCTCGGCCCGGTTCCGAAAAATATTCCTAAAATTATAGGGCAAGTTCTTTTTCATGAAAAAATTGTGGCCGTTCTCCCGAAAGATCATCCGCTGGCCGAAGAAAAGGAATTGAAGCTTAGTCAATTGTGGAATGATTCTTTTATCCTTTTTCCGCAAGGCTATATTTTGCGTGAACTGATTGTTGATGCTTGCAGGCAGGTCGGATTTCAGCCCAAGGTATCGTTCGAGGGAATTGATATCGATGCCATTAAGGGATTGGTTTCGGCGGGTTTGGGTGTCACACTTATTCCGGAAATTACGCTTATTGATAATTTGCCCCGGTCGTCAGTGAAAATTCCCGTCATTGAACCCAATGTGACAAGGTCGGTAGGTGTAATTATTTCTGATCAAAGGCAATTACTCCCTACAGAAAAGCTGTTCTACAATTTTTTGAAGGATTTCTTCTCCAAAATAGACAGTTTTCAGCATTAAACAGCACGGAAGAAACAGAAATTTAACTATTTAAAATTTTCATAAAATTATTTACCTAATTATAAGTAAAGATTATAATAAATATTCCTTTGAAATTCCAGATCACAATTGAAGGCAAGTATTAAAAAAGCCCGTCATAACGGGCTTTTTTCGCTGTTCAAATATTTTTAGGGAAATATCGACGAATTGTTCAAATACCATAAGGAAGATAAGAAAATAACATTGGAGGCCGGACGGAAACCCGTGAGATAAGCATTGTTTTCGAACCTGCCGTACGTGGAGCCGGCTGGATAGGATTTGTTTTCGAACCTGGCGGACGGTAACCGGCTGGATGAGACTTGTTTTCGAACCTGCCATACGTGGAACCCGCTGAAAAGACTTGTTTTCGTGCGGGCCGGACGGAAACCCGCCGGAAAAGATTTGTTTTCGAACCGGCGGTAGGATAAGCATTTTCCCCGCCGCATGTGTTCAGTGTTCTGTTCAATCCAACGCTGCCGAACGCTGCCGGAACCTACGGATGTTTCGTATAGAATTGTTCATTCTCAAGCAGGTACAGATAGGCTTCAGATTCACGTTCCATGCCCATTTTTTTATAAAGCTTTGCCAGCCACTCAACCGGCTCCGGATTCTTTTCATTCATCTCCATTTCCCAGCTGAAGCAATTCAGGGCAAGCTCCAGCAGGTCCAAATCATAATAAATCTTTCCCAACTCAAGCTGTTTGTCCGGGTCATCCTGATATTTCTTGATGCAGTCTATTTTTTGAAAAATGGCCAGGAACGGATCCGCCTCTTTTATCGGCTCCAGCCAATTTTCCACATAATCAATATCATATTCCTTCAGTAAATAAGTGACACATTTTTCAATCGCTTTTTCCGCTTTTTCAGGGTCGAGGAAGACAAGAGGCGCCAAAAACACATTCATCTTTTCGTATTGCATTCCCCCTGCCCCGGATAAAATCAGCTCTCCAACCGCATTCAGCGCTTTTTCGGACAGGCCTGCAGGAGGAATTTCCCGCCGGGCAATGAGCTTTGCTGCATCTTCAAGACGGTCAAGCTTCAACAGCCTTTCCAGCAAATCATTTTGCAGCATCGGGAGTTCGGGTTTTTGCAAATATAAATCTTCAACGATTTCACAAACCTCTTCCTCGGAAAAAACCATCTGCAGCCGTTCGAGCAGAGTTTTATAGCGATTCACCTCAGGGGCGGCCAGGAAATCCTCAATGGCCAAAACGGCCGCATCCATCACAAGGCCATCATCGAGGAGCGAGTGCTCCAGCCGTTCCCTAAAATCTCTGTTTTCCCTGCCCTCATACAGGAGTTTTTCGCCGTAAATCACATCCCTGGCAAGGAGTTGCTCAGAAAACTTATGGTAAAGACTGAAATATTTCGAAAAGGAAATCAAATTGGCCGTTTCCCGCGCCCATTTGTTTTTCGGGGCAAACTCTTGCAATATCCGGCTCGTCTGGTAGGAGCTAAACATTTGCCCGTTGCGGCGTAAATCATAATAGATTTCCTGGATTTTTTCAAATAACTCTCTTTTATGAATAAAGGATTCAAAGAAGGTGAGAATATATGCTTGTTCATAGGGGGAAAATTCCTGCCGCAATTTTTTCAGAAGCTGCTTAAACTCAAACGTTCTATATGACTGGGAACTGTGGACGACTTTACGGATGATTGGATGTGGGGAAGCAAGGGAAATACCCTTCTTAATAGCATCGGCAATAAACGAGCGGATTCTGAGACGTTTTGCTTTGCAGGCTGTCAGGAAGGTATCTTTATAGAAAAACAAATAATACACCTGTCCCCGATCATCCCAGGCTTCAATAATCTTGCTTCGCAAATACACGATCATTTTCGCTATTCTCAACGTCTTAAGCTCTTTATTGTCGCAGAGGGTTACTTTATCCGCTTTGGTCATCGTAATTACCCCTTTTTCTTTTTACTTTATCACAAATTTATGGAACTTTTCGGTTATAAAGCGAACAATTTCTTGAATTAACGCTTATCCCTTTTTCCCCCTCTTTTTTTAAAAAAACGGCCCATCCAGCCTTTTTCCCGCTCTTCCCTTTTTCTTTATTCCATCTGCATTTGTCTCTCTCAACAAATCAGTTAACATTTGATGTCAGAAAAACTGACATCAATCTCACAAAAAATATTCCGGGGAATGACAGACAGAAGTTTTTTGGAAGATCCTGGGAGGTCAATGGCGTCGCTTTCACACTAACAGGCAGGCAACTTGTTTTTGAAAGGACTTTTCGAAGAAAACTGTCTGTGACAACTGTTTGTGAAGGCTCGTGATGTCACGGTTCACCATATATATGCCTCAGTTTGATTCAACTGGCATGCGCTTTTGTTCTGTTAAAAGAAAGAATTTAAAACAAAAATTCATTATTTGTTTGTCATAACGGACAAATTAACAATAAGAAAATACGAAGGAGTGGGCATGGATGCTATATGATTGTCTCATTGTCGGCGGCGGTATTGCGGGACTTCAGGCGGCAATTCAGCTTGGCCGTTATCGGCGCCGGGTTCTTGTCATTGATGCCGGAGACGGGAGATCAGCACTTTGCCATGAATATCATAATATTCTCGGATATCCGCATGGTGTCAGCGGTCAATATCTGAGGGAAACAGGAAGAAAACAGGCCGAACAATACGGAGTTGATTTTGTTCTCGCTAAAGCATTGAGCGCGGAAAAGGAAGACGGAAACTTCTCCATTACCGTCAATGGCGGCAAAAAATACAGGGGTAAGCGGCTGCTTCTGGCTACGGGAGTCACCGACCGGCTCCCGCCATTTCCGGAGATCTATCCGTGCCTCGGGAAAAGTGTTTACATATGCCCAGACTGTGATGGCTACGAAGTCATTGACAAACGGGTGCTTGTTCTCGGCTCGGGCAATGCCGGTGCGAAAATGGCTCTGGCGTTAACCTATTGGACAAAGGAGATTATCTATATTAACCATGATGACCGCCGGATTAGCAGCGGAAACCAGGACAAACTGGCTAAAGCAGGTATTGTTTGTTACGGGGAACCGGTTGTACAGGTCCTGGCTGAGGGCCCTTCTTTTCAGGGAGTGATCTTACATAACGGCGAAACAATCAACGCCAACCACGCATTTCTGGCATTCGGCTCCAATCAGGCAAACACCCTGCTGGGCAAACAACTCGGCGTGGAACGCCTCGAAAACAAACATATCATCGTCGACCCCCGCACCAAAATGACCAGCGTCAAAAACGTCTGGGCTGCGGGAGACGCTTGCGTCCATTCGGAACAAGTAACCCTGGCCATGGGGGACGGCCTTCAAGCTGCTGTCTGGATTCACAAATCCTTATTTGAATAGGATTCGCAAAAAGGTTGAAAAAGGTGACAGGCACTTTAAAAGGTGACAGGCACCTCACGGGTCCCGCTGCGAAGTAAGTCCAGTTCATGCTTCGCACCCTTTTCGCAGTGGTCTGAAGTTGAAAAAAAGTTGTCACGGAGAGACTCTTCCCGTTTACAGGGGTTTGCCGGCATGCGTCATACACAGCCGCAGCAGCCGCCCGGATACTTGTGCTTCTTTTCTTTCGGGAATAAGATAGAACCAGATGTGAATATGCCATCTTTCGCATGTAAATTGAAACGGAAAAGGAGTACTGTGTGTGAAACAAATAAAAACAAATGCGATGCGTTTGCTGGAAAGCAGAAAAATCCCATATGAAGCACATTACTATGACTGCCGGGACGGCAAAATTGACGGTCTCTCTGTGGCGGAGAAAACCAACAAAGACCCGGAAGTTGTTTTTAAGACTCTTGTAGCCCGGGGAACCAGCAAGGAAATTTATGTGTTTGTTATTCCTGTTGCCGCAGAGCTTGATTTGAAAAAAGCCGCCGGTGCAGCCGGAGAAAAGAAGATTGAAATGGTCCAGGTAAAGGAAATTCAAAGCTTGACCGGCTATATTCGCGGCGGCTGCTCCCCTATCGGAATGAAAAAACAATACCGCACTTTTATCGATGAAAAAGCCCGTGAAGCGGAAACAATCATCGTGAGCGGCGGAAAAATCGGCATTCAAATCGAAATAAAAGGGAATGATCTTATTGAAGCGACAGGGGGAAAATATGCAGACTTGATTAAATAAAAATATCTGTTGAATGGAATAAAACATGACATACAATGTAAGAAAATATAACAATAAATCAGTGTGCGAACCGGATTCCCATCCGGCAAAAAAACAAGCACAATCAGTGTACTCTTTAGGTTTTCACCCATTTTCCCCGTCACTCATAAAATGAATGAGGGAAAAAGATAAAAGGATGTGTTACAATGGCCGGAAATATAATCAGGTACTTTGCAGGCGGAAACACGGCCCGGGGGTTTTTCAGTTTATACGATTCAGCCCTGGCCGGTTTGGATAAAGTTTTCTTTTTACTGGGCGGACCGGGAATGGGCAAATCAACCATGATTCAGAAAATCGGTACGATTTGGAATGAAAAGGGATATGACATAGAGTTTATGCATTCTTCAGCAGATCCTGATGCGGTGGAAGGCGTTATTATTCCTGAATTGAAGGTTGCTGTCGTTTCGGAAAAGCTTCTCCGCCACGTCACCATGCGGGCCCCCGGCATCATTGAGGAATTCATTGATCTTACCGGCGGACTCAACACCGAAAAACTGGCAGGACAAAAGGACAAAATTATCGCCCTGAACGAAGAGATAAAAAAATCCTTTAAATCAGCCTACCGCAGCTTCGGTGAGGCACTAAGAATCCATGATGACTGGGAAAAAATCTATATAGACAATATTGATTTCAAAAAGGCAAATGAACTCGCGGAAAAGTTGGCCGGGCAATTTTTTAAAAACAGATCTGTAAACAAGGAGGCTGCTGAAAAACGGAGATTCCTCGGTGCAGCCACACCGCGGGGCTCCGTTGACTTTGTCCCCGAGATTACTGCCGGACTGGAAAAAAGGTATTTTATTAAAGGGCGCGCCGGCTCCGGAAAATCAACGATGCTGAAAAGGTTAACAGCCGAGGGCAAAAAGAGAGGGTTTGATGTTGAAATATACCAATGCGGCTTTGATCCGTTCAGTCTCGATATGATTTTGTTCCGTGAACTGGGCTTTGCCATTTTTGACAGCACGAAGCCGCATGAGTACTTTCCGTCCCGCGAAGGTGACGAAATCATTGAATTATACGGAACCACCATTGATCCGCAAACAGACGAACGATATGAAAAGGAAATCCGTGAAATCTCAAGAAAATACCGCCAGAAAATCAATGAGGCTACCTCGCATTTGGCCGCAGCAAAGGCCGCGAATGACCGCATTAAAGAGATGTACCGGTCTGCGATGGATTTTGCGGCCGCAGATGCCCGTTTTGAAAAAATAAATGCCTTAATCCAGAG
>JANWJP010000204.1 GCA_025451895.1 Robertmurraya sp. | reverse complement strand
TCCAGAGTTTGCAATAAAATTCCAGCTAATTTGATTGGATCCTAATAATTTGTATTGGAAGCCATCAAATTTCAAGGAATTTTAGGTTTAAATAAACGATGCCGTAAGGCTATGAATATTTCAGGATAAAAATAACAATTGAAAGCTTTAGCACTTAAATGAACAGGGTTTAGTTGCATAAAACGATTACTGATTGATATAGTAGAACTTCCAAATAATTGGGGGTTCTAATTTTTTTATGAATGAACACTAAACTTAACAGACCTCCAATTTATAAAAATCTTTTAGACTTTTCAACCAAGAAATAAAAAAATTTGTTAAACTATTCTAAGTGGTAAAAATCATCCGATTGACAGGACAGAGTTCTTTTTTAAGAATGACTTTGTTAAGTAATTATGCATAATAATTAAAATTACAAAGTTTTTAAAAAAAGCGAATCTTTACGTTAATTAATTCGTAATTAAATCGTATGCCTGTAGTAATGAGTGGTGCTGTCGGATTTAAAAAATGAATTATGGATGAAAAGTAAGCAGATTGAAGGGGAGAGGAATATGAGTGGAAAGCGGTGGGCGGCGCTTGGTATTGCCGTCTTCTTATTTGTGGTTTCGATAGGAGTTAATTTCCTGTCATCAATGGTCTTTGGTGATTGGACCGATTTGTTTTCGGATGATATGCTGACGGAAAATACGATCGAGGATGGAGATATGTTTAACCGCATTGCCGTTCTTGAGATTAACGGTATGATAGAAGATACCGGGAATATCGATCCGTTTTTTTCCTCAGGCGGGTATAATCACAGGGCTTTTATGGAGCAATTGAATCAAGTGAAAGAAGATAGCACTGTAAAGGCTGTAATAATCAGAGTGAATTCTCCGGGAGGCAGCGTAGTAGAGACTGATGAAATTCATAACAAAATTGTTGAAATCCAGGAGGAAGCTGAGAAACCGGTATATATTTCAATGGGGACGATTGCTGCCTCCGGCGGATATTACATAGCGGCGCCGGCTCACAAAATTTATGCTACACCAAGTACAATCACAGGTTCTTTAGGCGCAATTATCCAAGGATATAATTTCGCAGGGCTTGCAGAAAAATTTGGTGTTGAAGTTGTTACATTTAAGAGCGGCCCTTACAAAGACATCATGAGTTCGATGAGAGAAGTTACGGAAGAAGAAAAGAAGATCCTCGAGGAGCTTGTTAACAACTCATATAATCAATTTGTAAAAGTGATTGCCGATGGCAGAGGCATGACTGAAAGTGAAGTCAGAAAAATTGCCGATGGAAGAATTTATGATGGCTTGCAGGCTCTTGAACTTGGATTAATTGACGGGCACGGGTATTTTGAAGATGTCCTCGAAATCGTTAAAAAAGAGCAGGATCTTTCCGATCCGATGGTGTTCAGTTATTCAGAAAGTCACGGTTTGGACAGTTTATTTTTCTACGGAACCCAGAAGCTTATGAAGAATGATTATGACCTTGAAATCAGGGGATTAATCACTACTTTACAGGACACATATTCGCCGCGGTTGATGTATTTATATTCTGAATAAGGAGGGGCATGACAATGGAAGATGTTAAAGGTTTCAATGGCGGTGCAGGAAATCTGCCTCCAAAACAACTTTTTCATGAGCCCCTTCAATCAGAAGCGGATACTGAAATATTGAATGAAGAAGTTAACAGAGCGGCAAATGAAAACAATTTCCGCCCGCCGGGAGTACAGATACCTAATTTGCGGTATGCCGGTTTTTGGATGCGGTTTTGGGCATATATCATTGATTTAATCGTAATTGGAAGTATCAATCGTTTACTGGTTGAGCCTGTTTTTATGATGCTTGGCTTAGAACTTACGGATACAAGCATTTTTGCGCCAATAGTGATTGTTCATGCGATCGTCTTTTACACTTATTTCGTACTGATGACGAAATTCTTCGGACAGACATTGGGTAAAATGATTCTCGGGCTCAGAGTGATCGATTTGGATGGAAAACGTCTCACCTGGAGCACAGTCTTGTTCCGGGAGTGGATAGGACGCTATATTTCTGCAACGATTTGGATTTTGTATGCAATTGTCGGTTTTACCCCGAAAAAACAGGGGCTTCATGATATTTTTGCTGATACAACCGTTATTCATGAGGCTTGATGTACAAATAGAGCCTCATGTTTAAAAAGCAGGCACTTAAGTTACACATAAATAAAATCCTGTATTTTTAAGTCTTTACATGTCAGGAAAACCTGATGTGTAAAGGCTTTTTTTGTTTTCAGCAAAAAATCTTTTTCAATTGTTTATTGTCGGGACAAAGTAAAAAATCCTGTTTGAATGTCAGTTTTTGGTAAATAATAACAAGTTGAAAGGTTGTGGTAAAAATTGATATGGGCATTAATTATTTTAAGCATAATCCTTTTTCTGCTTTTCACGATAATTTTTTCAAATTTAAAAATAGTCATTGATTATTATCACGGGAATGATAATGACGACTTAAAAATAAACATCATCGGCCTTTGGGGATTGTTTCGCTATAAACTAACTGTTCCCGTGATAGAGATGAGCAAGGATTCCCCGGAACTGATTATTAAGAAAAAGACGGAAAAAGGAATGGCGGAAAAGGATACGGCTACGGATACAAAGGGATATACTGCAGAAGATATGATAAAAGGCATTAAAGATATAAAAACATTAATTGAGCATGTCAGCGGTCTGTATAAAGTTGTCCGTAATTTTCTGAAAAAGGTTTCAGTAGATTATTTAGAATGGCGCTCAAAGCTCGGAACGGGAGATGCGGCATACACCGGCATGGCAGCAGGTGCTTTGTGGACAGCTAAAGGAAGCCTTGTCGGATTTATCAGTTCTTTTATGAGGTTAAAAAAGATGCCTGTACTGACAGTGACGCCGGATTTTCAGGCAGCTGTTGCCGAGACTTCGATAAAATGTATGTTCCGGTTTCGAATAGGGAATGCTATTTTTGCTGTAATTAAATTGTATAAGTTATGGAAAGGTGGCAAAGCATACTTTAGAACGAAGCCATTATCCATATTTTCAAAGGAAAAGACGAAAACTGTTTAGAAGGAGGAATTGACAGATGAATGACCATCCAATTCAAGGATTAATGACTACGGCAATGGAAAATTTGAAAGAGATGATTGATGTAAATACTATTATTGGTGATCCGGTTGAAACGCCGGATGGAAGTGTCATTTTAACTGTCTCTAAAGTTCGCTTCGGTTTTGCCGCCGGCGGAAGCGAGTTTATGGTTGACGGAGGTTCTCAGGGGCAAGGAGGACATGGAAACCAGGGGGGGCAAGGGCAGGATCAACCAAAACTTCCGTTCGGGGGAGGAAGCGGGGGCGGAGTATCAATTACGCCAATTGCTTTTTTAATTGTTAATTCAAAGGAAGTAAAAATGGTTCATCTCGATGAAAGCACCCATTTATATGAAAGAATTCTTGATCTTGCACCTCAGGCTGTTGACAAAATCCAGCAAATTATATCCGGCAACAAAAACGAATCCAGAAATAAAGAAAAAAATAAGCAAACTGAAAAAAACAATAATTCCCAAGAGCAAAGGTAATTTTTTGCGATTAGCTTTAAAGAAAACCGTGATGAATATGATTTACTCCCGAAAAAGAATAAAGTCTTTGCGGGGATTCCGGAGTTTGTTTGCGCCTTATTTTAAGGAAATTCCAACATGCAGTCCCGTATCCGGAACCGGTTTGGCGGAGCAATATACAATTTGACACGTTTTTTTACGTCAAAAGCAAATCCCGCATTACACATAATCGATTCTTAGCTTGAAGGAAAGTGGGGACCAACCTTCAAGCTTTTGTTTGTTTAAAAAACCGTACAAATTTCAAAATGTTGTAAGCGGAAAATTTGTAATCTGGCATATTAATATGTATTATACTTACTATACATATATTATTTTCCTGGGAGGTTAAACTTACCATGCCGGCAATAACATTTAAAGGAAAACCTGTTACATTAATCGGACCTGAAATCAAAGTTGGAGATAGAGCTCCGGATTTTACTGTCTTAGCAAATGATCTTACGCCTGTCACTCTTTCGGATACAAAAGGGCAAGTTCGCTTAATCAGTGTCATACCCTCTATTGATACAGGGGTTTGCGACGCACAGACGCGCCGTTTTAATGAAGAAGCCGCCAATTTGCCCAATGTAAAAATATTAACGATTAGCGCAGATTTACCTTTTGCTCAAAAACGCTGGTGTGGAGCGGCGGGGATTGATAAAGTTCAAACATTATCTGATCACCGAGAACTTTCATTTGGAAAAGCATATGGCGTTGCCATAGAGGAATTGCGATTGTTGGCCAGAAGCATTTTTGTTATTGATTCTAATGATACTGTAACTTATGTGGAGTATGTCAGTGAGTCAACCAGCCATCCTAACTATGAGGCAGCGATTGAAGCTGCCCGGGCTGCACGCTGAGTGCGGTTGGTTTATTCTCAAAGACCCCTTTGTTTCGAGGGGTCTGTTTGTTTTTTTTGTTATGGTTTTTTTGTGGGTTGATTATTGAAACCATGCATTATGAACAAAGGGAGTTTATTTATAAACCTGTGCCCATTCCGGAATAAATTCACGCATTTTGGCCTGCTTCAACAAACCTTCCCGGCGTTTCCGTTTATAAAGAAGACTTCCCCCTCCCACACAATATCTTTCTTTCGGTAAATGTACAAGCAAGCAGTCGTTCCTTCCCGGCGCGGGCTTTGTCATAAGATTTGAAATAAGTAAGGGTGCTCACCGTCGATTCCTCTGTCAACTTGAGTTAAAATATATGGATAAGGAGTGATGTGGATGTCGCAAGTTGAAGAATTGTTTACGCTGTTGGATGAGACAGCGTCGATTTTGACAGAGGAATTATCTTGTACATATTTAGAGGCATTGGCGGAAACAGGTGAAAATCTCTTTCAGCAAGCGGTTCTCCAGGAGGAACTTAGTGAAACAACAATTAAGAGATTATCAAAGAAATATGGGGAAGTGAATCTCGGTAAATTTTCAAAGGAAGAAATTCGCAAGTCTTTTCAGCTTGCACTCCTCAAAGGGATGAAAAAGAGTGTACAGCCGAATCACCAAATGACTCCCGATTCAGTCGGATTAATACTCGGTTATTTAGTGAGTAAATTTGTAAACGTTTCTTCACTCCGCATCTTTGATCCAGCCGTCGGCACGGGAAATCTGCTGACAACCGTTGTCAATCAACTGGAGGGAAAAGAACTTGCTTTAATGGGTTCTGATGTGGATGATCTCCTGATTAAATTGGCGTATGTGAATGCTAATTTACAGAAAAATCCTCTTGAACTATACCATCAGGACAGCCTCCAGCCGTTGCTGGTTGAGCCCGTTGATGTGATTGTATGCGATTTGCCGGTTGGATATTATCCTGATGATGCAAATGCCGCCCGATTCATGCTTAAAGCTGATGAGGGACATTCTTATGCCCACCATCTGTTTATTGAACAAAGCTTGAATTATACAAAACCGGGAGGATATCTGTTTTTCCTGATCCCGAACAATCTTTTTGAAAGTCCGGAAGCACCGAAACTGCATCAATATTTAAAGGATCAGGTTCATATTCAGGCGGTGATCAGTCTTCCGCTGACCATGTTTAAAAACGAAAAGGCCGCAAAAAGTATTTTTATTTTGCAAAAGAAAAGCCCGGAAGCCAAAGCGCCGAAAAATGTCCTTCTTGTTAATATGCCAAGTCTTTCAAATGCTGTTGAGGTTGAAAAGATCCTTGGAAAAATAGATGCCTGGATACAAGAAAATAAATAATTTCATAAGATGTCCATTTTTCGTCAGAATCAATCTTTTGCCGTCTGTGATGTGCACACAAATGCTGTTATTACCGCAAGTTGTTTAAAGAACTCAGTTATTCTCATTTTATATGGGGATATATATCAGGGGTTTGTTTGTCATGATATGAGATTTTCAGCACTGTTCATCAAAATTGAAAGGGCTGAATAAATTATTATTATGGACAAACTCCGGACCGGTGCGGTAATGAAATTGCATGATGTACACTACAGGCGGCAATTTTGTTCTGTTAAAGGAAGTTTTTTGAAAAATAAACAGACATGAAAGTGAATGAGCGGCATTGGGAAAGGTAAAGACGATACAACTGAAAAAAATTAATCCAGATTAACATATAAAAGGAGCGAAGAATGAATGGCAAAGGTTATTGCTATTAATGCGGGAAGCTCTTCACTGAAATTCCGGCTGTTTGAAATGCCTGCAGAGGAAGTTATTACGAAAGGAATTATTGAAAGAATCGGACTGAAAGATTCCATTTTCACGATCACTGCAAATGGGGAAAAACAATCTGAAACAACTGATATTCCCAACCATGAAGTTGCCGTAAAAATGCTTTTGGACAAACTGACAAATCTGGGAGTTATCAAATCATTGGATGAAATTGACGGCGTCGGCCATCGCGTTGTTCATGGCGGCGAGGAATTTACCGATTCTGTATTAATAGATGATCATGTTTTATCAACCATTGAAAATATATCCGAACTGGCACCTCTTCATAATCCTGCGAATGTCACCGGGATTAAAGCATTTAACAGCGTTCTTCCAAACACTCCTTCTGTGGCTGTGTTTGATACAGCTTTTCATCAAACAATGCCTGAAAGTTCATTCTTATACAGTTTGCCGTATGAATATTACAAGAAATACGGGATTCGAAAATATGGTTTTCATGGCACCTCTCATAAATACGTTTCCTACCGTGCCGCAGAAATTCTTAAAAGGCCGGTGGAACAGCTGCGTCTGATTTCTTGTCATTTGGGCAACGGCGCAAGCATTGCCGCTGTTTGCAAAGGTAAATCTATTGAAACTTCAATGGGGTTTACTCCCTTGGCAGGAGTGACGATGGGCACCCGTTCCGGAAATATTGATCCTGCACTCATCCCTTATATAATGGAGAAAACAGGAATGACTGCCGAAGAGGTTATTGAGGTGCTTAATAAGAAAAGCGGTCTTCTCGCTTTATCCGGTTTCTCAAGCGATCTTCGCGATATTGAGGAGGCGGCGGAAAACGGGCATGAACGGGCGCAATTGGCTTTGGAGGTTTTTGCGAGCCGCATTCATAAATATATTGGTTCCTATGCAGCCCGGATGTACGGGGTTGATGCGATTATTTTTACGGCGGGAATTGGCGAAAACAGTTCCACCGTTAGAGAAAAGATCTTGAAAGGTCTTGAATTTATGGGAGTTTATTTTGATCCTTCGTTAAATGAAGTGCGTGGAAAAGAAGCGTTTATTACCTTTGCTCATTCACCGGTCAAAGCATTGGTTATTCCGACAAATGAAGAAGTCATGATTGCCAGGGATGTGGTCAGACTGGCGCTGTAGAAACCGGGGTACGGGTTCCGTTCTGTTTGTCTCAAAGCCCTTTCCGTTTAGAGACAGACTTATGCTATACTTAGAACAAAATAAGAGCGGTAAAATAAGGAGGCTCGAATATGGAATTAACGGAAAGGGACAAACAGGTTTTATCGGAAATATCTGAGTGGGAGCAAAAACTGTATCGCTGTCAAGGCAATGATTTGCAGTTAACTTATGATAAATATTTGGAGCAGGCGTTTTCACTTTTGCCGGAACAGGTGCAGGAAGAGTTCTTTTCCAAGATTGATACATGGATGTTCCATCTTCATTCGATGATTCAGGGGTCGCAAATGCAACAGGAGGCCCAGGAACGGATTTTGTCCGCAGGCAGAATTTTTGACGAAAGAATTGCTGAAATAAGTGATATGAAGCGATTAAAGATTGATCAGCTTCAATACATAGCTAAGCGGCAAATTGCCTTGCACCGCCTGTATTCTTTTACCCAGGGAGGGCTTGCTGGGACTGGCAATGCTTTATTCCTTGGGACTGATTTTTTGGTCGCGGCGATTATTAATTTGAAAGCTGTACAGATGATTGCGATGACTTACGGGAATGAAGTGCAGAAGCCTTTTGAAATGATGACAGCATTAAAGGTGTTTTATT
>JANWJP010000203.1 GCA_025451895.1 Robertmurraya sp. | reverse complement strand
GAAGTTTGATACGGTTGTGGTATGTGATTGTTTCAAATGGGCTCTAAAAAGGATACTTGGATCCGGTATTTTAAAGAGATTGTGGCAAACGGGCTCTAAAATGGCTACTTGGATCCCGTATTGTAAAGAGATTGTGGCAAACGGGCTCTAAAAAGGCAACTTGGATCCTGTATTGTAAAGAGATTGTGGCAAACGGGCTCTAAAACAGGAACTTGGATCCGGTATTGTAAAGAGATTGCGGCAAACGGGCTCTAAAACTGTGACTTAAATCCTGTTCTGTATTGTGAGGTTTTTCAACGGGACCTAAAAAGGAGATTAGATCCCTTATTGCGTTCGGAATCCGACAAACGGGCTCCAAAAAAGCAAATTGATCCCGTTTTGTATTGACGAACAGTCTGCAAACAGGCTCCAAAACAACTACTTAGTCCTATTTTGCGTTTGAGCCCCTCCAACGGGGTCTAAAGCAGTAAATAATTTCCTTTTTACATTCAACTTCCGCTGAACGGTCTATAAAACAACAAATTGGCATCTATTTTCCCAATCCCCAAGTTCCCATTAAAATGCCTTCAAGACCCAGAATTTATTCCCATCCTCCATCTTTCATCCGATGCCAAACAAACCGCGAAACTGAACAAGCCTAATGGGGCATTAACGTAATTGTCCGGTTAGTTGTCCCCCTTGGTTATGGAAGAAATTTTCAAGAATAGCTCACCACTTCTATAAAACTGTTTAAACCGTAGTCCCCCGGTTATAGCGTAAATTTCCAAGGATAGACTATCCCTTCTATGAAACCGTAGTCCCCCGGTTATAGCGTGAATTTCCAAGGATAGACTATCCCTTCTATGAAACTGGAGTCCCTTCGATTACGACAAAAATTTCTAAAAAAACCTACCACTTCTATAAAACTGTTTAAACCGTAGTCCCCCGGTTATGGCGAAAATCTCCAAGAATAGACCATTACTTCTATTAAATCCTCTAGGGTTATGCCCAGCCTGCTCCCACCATAAACGCCGCCCGCCGGCTCCACGATTGCAAATATTTTGTGACGGAAAAGTGACATTTTTAACAATCGTGTTTTCCGTAACATATGATACCGAAAAACCGCTCCTCCTCTACTAAGATGAAATCTAGAAAGAATAAAAAGGAAAAGGAGGATTTTTTTTATGAGCATGTTTTGTTATCAATGTCAGGAAACGTTAAAGGGGACGGGATGTACGATTCAGGGTGTTTGCGGAAAAACTGAAAGTCTTGCCAAATTGCAGGATCTGTTGATTTATACCTTGAAAGGGATTTCATCCGTTGCCGTTGCAGGTCTGAATGCAGGCGTTAAATTCCCGGGAGTTGACACCTACATAATGGACGGCCTTTTTATGACAATCACGAATGTTAACTGGGATGAAGAACTGTTTGTCAATTATATTAAAGAAGGTTTAGCTTTAAGAGAAGACATGAAGAAAAAATTGGCAGATAAAGGGGTTTCGTTATCAGATTTGCATGATGCGGCCACCTGGACAGCGGCTTCTGACGCAGAAGTCATAGCAAAATCAAATGCGCCTGAAGTGAGTATTTTGGCGACAGAAAATGAAGACATTCGTTCATTAAGAGAATTGATTACTTACGGAATAAAAGGAATGGCCGCGTATGCTTATCACGCACAAGCGCTTGGAAGTGTAAACGGAGAAATTAATGAATTCATTATCCGCACATTACCGAAAACGCTGGATGATTCTTTAACGGCGGATGACCTTGTTGCCCTTGCTCTTGAAACAGGAAAATACGGTGTCGATGTTATGGCGCTGCTTGACCGTGCAAATACAAGCACTTACGGAAATCCGGAAATTACCGAGGTAGAAATCGGCGTACGAAATAATCCGGCGATTCTCATTTCCGGCCATGATTTAAAGGATTTGGAACAGCTCCTTGAGCAAACAAAAGGAACAGGCGTCGACGTTTACACGCATGGAGAAATGCTCCCGGCTCATTATTATCCGGCCTTTAAGAAATATGATCATTTCGTCGGCAACTACGGAAATGCCTGGTGGCAGCAAAGAGAAGAAATTGCCTCCTTTAACGGGCCGGTATTGTTCACAACAAACTGTCTTGTTCCGCCGCGGAAAGAGCATATTAGCCGGATTTTCACCACCGGTGCCGTTGCTTATCCGGGCTGTAAACATATTGAGGCGGATGAAAACGGCAATAAAGATTTCTCGGAAATCATTGAACTGGCCAAACAATTGCCGGCGCCGACAGAAATTGAAACAGGAAAAATTGTCGGCGGTTTTGCCCATGAGCAAGTTTTTGCACTGGCTGACAAAGTCGTTGATGCTGTAAAATCCGGCGCAATTAAAAAATTCTTCGTTATGGCCGGCTGTGACGGCAGAATGAAATCCAGAAGCTACTATACTGAATTTGCGGAAAAACTGCCAAAAGACACAGTAATCTTAACCGCAGGTTGTGCCAAATACCGCTATAATAAGCTTGACCTGGGAGACATCGGAGGAATCCCGCGTGTCCTTGACGCCGGACAATGTAATGATTCCTACTCTCTCGCGCTTATCGCACTCAAACTGAAGGAAGTCTTTGGACTCGAGGATGTAAACGATCTGCCAATCGCCTACAATATTTCCTGGTATGAGCAAAAAGCGGTCATCGTCCTTCTTGCTTTGCTGCATTTAGGAGTGAAAAATATCCATCTCGGACCGACTTTGCCGGGCTTCTTATCGCCAAATGTGGCAAAAGTGCTCGTGGAAAACTTCGGCATCGGCGGCATCAGCACAGTAGAAAAGGATATTGAAATGTTTATGGCGCAATAATGTATAAAAAAAGGGCCGGCTCCACTCTTGGCAATTCTGTGAAACAGTGGGAGACTGGCCTCTTTTTTATAAAAAAGCAGCCAATTGCCTCTTATTAGCAATTTATCCCCCTTGGTTGTGTTATATCGCGGGTTGTCCTTCTTTTCCCAATTCCCTGATTTCAAACGTCTTGAAAAATTATACTAATATTGCTATCATAAATTTACAAGGAAAATATTGTTACTGTTGAAAATAAGATATCTTGATAGAAAAAGGTTATGAATCCGGCTAAAGCGTTATAGTTTTATGTAACCGCTTTAGCCGTTTCTTGCTTAACACTGCTTTTTACGTGTTAAAAAAGTTATTTGGGAATAATTGATAGGTTTGATTCACATTGCAAAACGTATGGAATACTTGACTATTTTGAAATAGAAACAGTCAGGTTTTCTTATAATCAAGCAATCTGAACGAAGGATTAAAGATGAGCAGATTTTCAACTGTGAGGAGGAGAATGAAAAATGGATTTTGGTTTGCAAGGTAAAACAGCATTGGTGACCGGCGGAAGTTCAGGATTGGGTATGGCTATTTGTGAAGAGCTGGCAAAAGAAGGAGTCAACGTCGTTCTTCAATACCGTTCAAAATCAAAAGAAGAATCTGTGCTTCGTTTTGTGGAAGAGTTGAACCAAAAATACAGCGGAACTTCCATGGCCGTAAGAGGTGACCTGGAACGTAGTGAAGATGTCCATTTTATTTTTGATAAAGCAGTGGAAAATTATAAAAAACTGGATATTCTCGTCAATAATGCAGGCATTTGGCCGCAAGCCTATGTGAAAGATATGACTGAAAAGGACTTCGAAAGAACGATAAAAATTAACTTACAGTCCCCGTTTGTTTTGTGCAAGCGCATGATTAACCATTTGATCGATGACGGCCGAAAGGGAAAAATCATAAATATTGTTTCCCAGGCCGCATTCCACGGTTCCACTACCGGTCATGCCCATTATGCCGCGTCGAAGGGCGGCCTTGTTACATTTACGGTTTCACTGGCACGAGAGGTGGCCAGAAACGGGATTAATGTGAACGCGGTAGCGCCCGGAATTATGAGAACACCCATGATTACCGGGGGTTTGAGTGATGAGGAAATAAATAAACGGTATATGAACAGAATCCCTCTCGGCAGGATTGCTGAACCGGAAGAGGTAGCGTATGTCGTAACCTACCTGGCCTCAAATAAATCAGATTATATTACCGGAGCAACCATTGATGTGACCGGCGGCATGCTGATGAGATAAAGTTTACCCGTGAGTTCTGCCGGGTTTGCGGGTGACAATAGACTAATCCGGTAATTTTTAAACGTGAGGTGTCATGATGTTAGTAACATTGAGTGAACTGCTTAAAGATGCAAAAGAAAAAAAGTATGCGGTAGGCGCTTTTAATACACCAAATTTTGAGACTCTCCGTGCTGTTATCGCGGCGGCTGAGGAATTGAATGCACCTGTGATTATTTCCCATGCCGAGGTGCATGAAAACCTCATCCCCATGGAAGCTATAGGCCCGGTTATGCTTCAGTTTGCCCAACAGGCAAAAGTTCCGGTTTGTGTCCACCTGGACCACGGGGCAACCTTTGAGGCCTGTGTAAAAGCCATGAGACTCGGTTTTACTTCTGTCATGTATGACGGCAGTGCAAAAAGCTTCGAGGACAATGTGAATGAAACTTCGGAAATTGTAAAAATTGCTCATGCTCTGGGTGTTTCAGTGGAAGCTGAACTGGGTCATATTTTCACATCGGCTGTTGGCGGGGGTGAAGGCAGAGGTCCGTTGGGTGAAGAAAATTTTGACAGTTTGGATGACGCTTATACAAATCCTGAGATGGCTAAAGAATTTGTGGAAAGAACGAATGTGGATGCGTTGGCGATCGCTTTTGGAACCACTCATGGTGTCTACCTGAAGGAACCGAAGCTTGATTTAAACCGCATCACCCAAATCAAAGAGAAAATTGACATTCCATTTGTCATGCATGGGGGCTCGGGATTATCCGAAAAGGAATATCAGCAAGCCATCCATAACGGCATTACAAAAATAAATTACTATACTTACAGCGCGCTGGCAGGCGGAAAAGCGGTCCAAGAATATATAGCCGAAAAAGAAAAAAATAACGAGGCTGTCTTTTTCCATGATATTGCCCTTGCAGCACAGGAGGCAATTAAGGAAGACGTGAAGAAAGTTATGAAAATCTTTTTAAATAAATAATCGCAATGAGATCCTTCTTTTATTTTCCATATAGAGAGAATAAGGGAAGGATTTTTGCTTTCTTTGTGAACATGACAGGCTTGAAAGGAACAAGGAATAAATATTACTCGGTTCTGAAATTATATAAAAATATCTTCGGGAAATTTGTCAGTTTGATTTTTTATATCGAGGTTACTTAATTAAACAGCATAAAAGTTGTGCGCTATCCATTTTTAAGAGAGCGAAGTATATTTTAAAGTTATATTGACATAACTTGCCTTGTTGTTTTACGATATATTTAGAAATATTTAGAAATAAAGTATCTTTAAGGAAGTTAAAAAATACTAATCTTTATTTTTCAAAGTGGTTTTTGTATTTTTTTATTCTTAAATGACAGCGCTTACACTTTGAAAAAAGATTAACACTGAAAGCGGGAGGTTTAAGAGATGAAGTATTTGATTGGTTTGGATGG
>JANWJP010000202.1 GCA_025451895.1 Robertmurraya sp. | reverse complement strand
GGAGACAATTTTGGCTTTATCGCTTTCAAAGACTTTATTGATGATCCGGAGAATAATCCGGTATCAAGCGAAAGCGGCAAGTTTGAAATTTACTGCAGAGCCATTAATGAACTGTCGAAAAAGGCCTATTCTGAAATTGATCCGATTCCGACCTATCAGCCAAAGGTATTTGGATACGAAAGTACGTTTGAAGACTGGAAGACAAAGAAAAAAGGAAAATATCCATATTTGATGACAAATCCGCATTATTTAAGACGTTCTCACAGCACGTTAGATAATGTGCAAGTGCTGCGGGAGGCCTGGCCAAATCCGGTTTATATCAGCAGGCAGGATGCGGAAAAGCTGGGTATTAAAGACGGAGACACGGTGTTAATTGAAAATGAATTTGCGAAATCACTCCGTCCTGCAAAAGTAACAGAAACGATTATGCCGGGCTGTCTGGGATTGCCTCACGGTGCCTGGGTTGATATCGACGAGGAAACAGGCATTGACCGTGCCGGAGCAGATAACCTGTTCGTTCCCCATATTCCAAAGGGATTGGGTTCATCCGGTTTCAACCTGACCCGCGTAAATATTAAAAAATGGGACGGCAAGCCGCTCGAAGAAGATGTGAAGTGGCCGCAAAGAATTATTAAGTTTGTATAAAAAGGAGGCTTCGACCAATGGCTCAAATGGGTTTTTATATAAATGTGGCAGAATGTATCGGCTGTAAAACATGTACGGTTGCATGTAAGGATAAAAATGATTTGGAAGTCGGCAGAAACTTCCGCCGGGTTTACGATTTCGAAGAAGGTTTATTCCCGAAACCGATCACGTATCATGTGTCCATTTCATGTAACCATTGTGATGATCCCGGTTGCGTAAAAGGCTGTCCGACAACAGCAATGTATAAGCGAAAGGAAGACGGTGTAGTTCTCGTCGACCATGATAAATGTGTCGGTTGCAGATATTGTGAATGGAATTGTCCTTACGGGGCACCGCAATATAATGAAGCAATCGGAAAAATGACGAAATGTGACACATGTCTGGATTTACGTGAAGCAGGAGAAGAACCTGTATGTGTGACTTCCTGTGTGATGCGGGCAATTGAATTCGGCCCAATTGAAGAACTTCGAAAGAAATACGGTCATGTGAATGAAATGAAAGGAATACCGTCAGCTTCCATTACAAAACCAAACCTAGTTTTAACACCAAAAAGGTAAGAAATTTTAAGGGGTTATTTACTTCCTTGAATAACCCCTTCCCAATAATAATAACGACAGAAATTCAAGGAGGTTCTTTTCCATGCATGAATGGGCATTATTAATTTTCACTGTCTGTCTACAGGGAGCGATCGGCGGAACGTTGATGCTGGCGCTTTTTTATAAAAAAATCTCTGCGCTCGGTGAAGACGATACCTTTAAAATGATGAAACTTCCGCTGATTGTGATTGCTATACTTTCCTTGGCGGGATTGGCAGCTTCCTTTACTCACCTGGGCACGCCATTAAATGCATTAAACACGATTCGCAATATCGGTTCATCCTGGATGAGCAGAGAAATTCTTTTCACAGGTCTTTTTATAGCAGCTGTCTTTATTACACTTGCATATGCTTTGGCAAAGAAAAAAATAAATCCGGTTGCGTTGACAGTTACAGCTTTAATCGGCCTTGCGGATATCTTCTGTATGGCGGCAATTTACTCTAATTCTTTGGTCAGCGGCTGGAATTCTGTTCATACCTTTACATCGTTTTACGGTACCGCGTTGGTGTTCGGACCGGCTTTGGCAGCAAGTCTGTTAATTCCGGCTCTTCGAAAACTGTCCGATGGGAATATCAGTAATTTTGTGTTAAAATCAACCTTTGTTGTGACAGTGACAGGAATTGCTATTCAATTGGTCGGGTTGGCTGTGTTTGGGTCTTCTCTGCCGGAAGTAACCATGATTAACGGTGTGAATGCCCTTGCACTGATGGACAACTATCAGGCCACTGTTGCAGTCCGCTGGGTAATTGAAATAATTGGTGTCGGTCTGTTGGGCTATCTTGGTTTGTCACTGAAAGGAAAACAGCAAATATCTTTCGTCTATGCTGCCCTTTTGGCAATATTGGCAGCTGAAGGAATGAGCAGATATTTATTTTATGTGTTAGGTGCGTAATAAATCGACTCAGCGGGAAAGGTTCTTCTTTTCCCGCTGTTTGTGTTGAATAAATTTGCAGGAAGTCCAGGAAAAAATTTTCAATGTATGGGCATCGAATAAATGCCGGAATTTTGATATTCTATAAGTAAGAAAGGTTATTACAAAAACGGCTGAAAAGGAGTTGGAGACGTTGCTTTCAAACATCGGAGTACCCGGATTAATATTGATTCTCGTCCTTGCTCTTATCATTTTTGGTCCCAAGAAGCTTCCTGAAATAGGCAGAGCAGTCGGACAGACTCTCAGGGAATTTAAAAAGTCGACAGCCGGAATTATTGAGGAAATTGAGGATAAGGAAGTAAAAAAAGACGTTAAGAATAACGAGTCAAAGTAAAATGTTTCTCAAACGGTGAACAGCTGTCTATTCACTAACAGTTGTAAGCTTTTAGAATTCGAAATTTTCAGTTGTGAGTTAAAGTGATACTGTCGTGTATCGTATATGGGAAAAATATGTTATTTGGATGTTAATATTCCAGTCGTCAAGAGTAGTCTAAAAAAGTCATAAATATTTCAAATTTTTTTAACCAGTGGTAAAAGAGTATGTCTTATTGTTAAGGCGTACTCTTTTTATTGGAAAAATTTTCGGAAGATTAACGTTTCGGGTTTCCTTCAGATTTCTGTCCGGATAAAACAACCGGTCAATCATTTATATTTATATACGCATATCGTAAAATCTCAATCTTTAAGAATTCTAATACCCCGTATCGGCCGGACCGGTAAAACTCCCTGTTAATCTCAAAAAAATTAAATGTTAAAATTACATATATTTGTTGACTTTGTAAGGCAGTTATTGTAAAAATTTATTAATTGAGTCCTTGACTTTTTCTTCAGAACGAGTATGATTCTTGTGTTAACCTTTTTAGAACTTTGTAGGTGAATGAACATTTGTCATATTACCTGCAACAGATTGTCAGATTTATTTTTCGTAAATTAGATAGAACTTTATGATAATATAGTAGTAGAAAGAAGGTTGGTGTTTCCTATGGAGAACTTGGTTCGCAAAGAACAGAGATTGACTGACAAGTTCATATTTTTCTATATTTTAGCTGTAGTATTGCTCTGGATTAAAACATATATTGCACAATTAACACAATTTGATCTAGGCGTAGAGGGAACCCTTCAGGAATTTCTGCTGCTATTGAACCCTCTGGGTACAGCGATGCTGTTTTTAGGTATAGCATTTTTCTTTAAAGGAAGACGAAGATATATTGGATTAATCATCATCGATCTCATTATGTCAATTCTCCTCTATGCAAATGTTGCTTTTTACCGGGAATTCAGGAATTTCATTACCCTGCCGACAATTCTGCAGGGATCCCAGAACGTTGGCGTAATCGGCAACAGTATCGGAGCGATTATAAAACCTTATGATATTTTGTTCTTTGTGGATGTTCTGTTGTTAATTATTTTGCTTGCATTTAAAATTGTTAAAATTGATGTACGGGCGTTCAGCCGTCGCAAGGCTTTGGCAATTATTTCATTGGCGCTCGGTTTTTCAAGTTTGAATCTCGCCCTGGCTGAAGCGGATCGTCCCCAACTGTTAACGAGAGGTTTCGACCGGAACTATATAGTGAAGTATTTGGGCATGTATAATTACACAATTTATGATGCTGTTCAAAGCACGAAAGCTTCTGCCCAAAGAGTTTTGGCTGACAGTAACGATATTATCGAGGTTATTAACTTTACAAGGTCAAACTACGCAGAGCCGAATCCGAAATATTTTGGAGTGGCTAAAGGGATGAATATTATTTATGTTCATCTTGAATCGATTCAGGAATTTTTAATCGGCTATGAATTGCATGGAGAGGAAGTTACTCCGTTCCTTAATTCATTAGTTCATGATGAAAATATGCTCTATTTTGACAACTTCTTCCATCAAACGGCGCTTGGGAAGACTGCAGATGCAGAATTTCTGTTAGAGAATTCATTATATGGGCTGTCCCAAGGAGCGGCTTTTACTACAAAAGGACGAAATACGTACCATGCTGCTCCGGCGATCTTAAAGGATCTTGGATATACATCTGCCGTATTTCATGCGAACTCAGGAAGTTTTTGGAATAGAAATGAGATTTACAAAGCATTTGGTTATGATCATTTCTTTGATTCCAGCTATTTTTATATGGACCCTGAGCAAAAGGCAGATTATGGTCTTAATGATAAACCGTTCTTTGAACAATCGTCTGTTCTGTTGGAAACTCTTGAGCAGCCGTTTTATGCAAAGTTTATTACGGTAACACATCATTATCCGTATGACATGAAGAATAAGGAAGAGTTAACGCTTGCCCCGCATACAACAGGGGATCGGTCTGTGGATAACTATTTCCAGACAGCCCGGTATGCTGATGAAGCTTTGAAACAATTTTTTGATTATCTGAAGGAGTCCGGCCTGTATGATAATTCACTGATTATTATGTACGGCGACCACTACGGCATTTCTCAAAATCATGACCGTGCCATGGCAAAGGTTCTTGATAAGGAAATCACCCGTTTTGACAGTGCTGCCGCCTTACAAAGGGTTCCTCTCTTTATCCGGATTCCGGGAGTTGAAGGAGGCATTCAGCATCAATACGGAGGGCAAATTGACATTCTTCCTACATTGCTTCATTTATTAGGTATAGATTCAAAGGAATATGTTCATTTTGGAACAGATTTACTGTCTCCTGATCATGATGAATTAATACCGTTCCGAAACGGTGACTTTGTCAGCCCTACAATTACGTCAGTAGACGGCAAGTTTTATGATTCAACGACAGGAGAGCCCCTTGATCCAAGCATGAAGGAAGAGGCAGAGCGATATCGTACCATTGTCCGGCAGAAACTGGAGCTTTCAGACAGAGTTGTAAATGGAGATTTATTGCGGTTCTATACGCCAAGCAGTTTTACGCCTGTCGACCCTTCAGATTTTGATTATAAGCCGGATCCGGATTACGACCCGGAAGAGTTCTTTAAAAAAGCTGAAACTGAGGAAACTGAAGAGATTGAAAATGAGCAATAAATTTTAAAGAAGCTGCTTCAAGCAGCTTTTTTTATGCGCAAAAATTTTCTCTTTGTGGTTGAGACGGGGAATGAAAGTTTTGCGGGAAAAGGTTTTTTCAACCGGGTGTAGTGGAGCAGGTGGCATTATAGGGGTTTTTTGATTATGCGCGTGGGATTTTATTTCTTTTCTGAATGGTGGAGCGGGATTTTGGCCGCTGAGGGGGTTATGGAGACATTTTAGGTGATTTTACGGGTGAAAATGTCTCCATGAATCGTTTAAGAAAACATTTTGTTTGAGTTTTTCGTTGAAAAAGTCCTCATGAAGTGTTTAAGAAGACATTTTGGTTGAGTTCTCTGGAGAAAAAGTCCCCATGAATCGTTTAAGAAGACATTTTGGTTGAGCTCTCTGGAGAGAATGTCCTCATGAATCGTTTAAGAAGACATTTAGTTCGAGTTTTTCGTTGAAAAAGTCCTC
>JANWJP010000201.1 GCA_025451895.1 Robertmurraya sp. | reverse complement strand
TCTCTTTATCAATATGTTGATTTGACCACCTTCAAGCGGGCGATGTTCTCCATCGGCCTTGCGGAGGAAGCGCAGCATGCCCTGACGATTGTAAACTTTACTACGCATAAACTCGTGATTATCCCTGTATCTTTGGCAACGGCGTTTTCATTAACCCTTGTACCAATGGTTACCCATGCTTTTGTCCAAGGAGACCGGACAAGTTTGAATCATCAGCTTAACCAAATGTTTCAAGTGCTGCTCTTTTTGACATTGCCGGCAGCTTTGGGGATTTCCCTGCTTGCGGAACCGACCTATACGGTTTTCTACGGACATGATCTTCTTGGAGCGGAAATATTAAGAATTTATGCTCCTGTTGCAGTGCTTTTTGCCCTGTTCTCAGTGACAGCAGCTGTTCTTCAAGGAATTAATGAACAGCGCTGGACAATTTTAAGCCTTTTGACGGGCTTGCTGGTTAAATTGAGCCTGAATATCCCGATGATTAAACTTTTTGAAACGGAAGGGGCTATCTATGCAACAGCGCTGGGATATATGACCGCTATTACGATAAATCTGATAGTGATTAAATATTTTTCCGGTTATAAATATAAACTTGTTTTCAGAAGGAGTCTATTGATCGGTTTATTCAGTATACTTATGCTTTTGGCTGCCGGGGCACTATATTGGCTTCTGACACTATTCTTAACTCCGGAGTCCAGAGGTGAGGCGCTCATCATTATTTTATTCAGTGCAGCCGCCGGGGCAGGAATTTACTTTTATCTCAGTTTGCGGACGAAGCTTGCCCATTTCCTGTTTGGGCCGAAAGTAGACAAAATACTGAGGAAGCTGCGCTTTCAGCGGCAAAGAGGATAGCATTGCCGGGTTTGTTTGGCATATTATAAAAGGTCTCCCTGTTTTTTGCGGAGACCTTTTTGCAAAACATCATTGTTTATAGTTTTATACTAAAAGCAGCCTGCAGCGGAGAAAATGAATCATTATTAATAAAAATAGTCTTCTTGTCTGATTCCGAGACGTCTTTCAATCCGGTCCACCCTGCGGTTAAGGCGTTCCACTTCCCGGTCCAGTCTGTTCACTTGCCGTTCGAGTCTTTCCAACCGGCCGAAAAAACCGCTTTGTTGACCGGGAAAACCGGGAAATCCGGGACCGAATGTGCCGGGTTGCTGCCTGATAAACATTTCACCATCTCCTTTTTAATGTTTCAACATGTTCACAGTCTATGAGAAGAACTGAGTAACTGTTCCTGATTTTATGAATTGCCGGCATGGCATGAAAGGAGGAATCCATGATGAGAATAGATAAGTTGCTGTCAAATGCCGGAGCCGGAAGCAGGAAAGAAGTAAAGAAGCTATTGAAAAACGGAATCGTGACCGTCAATGATCAAGTTGTAAAAGATCCGAAAACACAAATTGATCCGGAGAAGGATGTTGTGATGATATCCGGAGAGGTTGTTGATTATAAGGAATATGTCTATTTTCTGATGAATAAGCCGGACGGGGTTATTTCCGCCACGGAGGATTTTTTTGAAAAAACCGTGTTGGATTTATTGGATGAGAGTGACCGGGTTCGTTCACCGTTTCCGGTCGGGAGGCTGGACAAGGATACGGAAGGGCTTCTTCTTTTGACGAATGACGGCGGACTGGCCCATCACCTTCTTTCACCCAAAAAACATGTTCCAAAAACGTACTTTGCCGTTGTAAAGGGCGAAGTGACGGAACAGGACGCGGAGGACTTCCGGAAAGGTGTTGTTTTGGATGACGGATATAAGACAAAACCGGCTTCATTGAATATTATTAAATCAGGAATGATGTCTGATATTGAATTAACGATTACGGAAGGAAAATTTCATCAGGTGAAACGTATGTTTGCAGCGGTTGGAAAAAAGGTTGTCTATTTAAAAAGAATTTCCATGGGTCCGTTAACATTGGATGAGAACTTGAAGCCGGGAGAGTACAGGGAGCTGACTGAGGAGGAAATAGAAACTCTCCGCCAATATGAAGCGGAAGATTTTCTATAAAACTGCCGGAGGGAGGCTTTTTTTCTGCCGCTCTTTCCGGTTTTTTCAGTAACATCTTTGTCACCGGATTTCGGGAAAGAAAAATAAAAAAACGCCCGGATCAAAAGGAGACGGGCGTTGCGGCATAACAGCCGAAAATATATGATTAAGATGTCAATTTCACCTTTTTATCAGTCGTTGTCCATTTCCCCCGGCTCGGACTTGTTACCAAGTCATTATAAGCCAAAACATTTAAATCTCTTTGAACAGTCCGGGGGGTAATTCCAAATTCCTCCACGAGTTCCTGAGTTGTCACAGTGCCTTGCTCATTTATAAACATGTAGATAGATTTTATTCGGTTTAACATCCGGCTAGTTGAAGGTTTCAAAAAACCACTCCCTATCCTTTTTTCAAACCTGTGGCGAATACAGCAACAGACTGCGTTTCTGAGACGTCGGATCCCAGGTGGTGATTGATTTTCTTTTCCTCAGACAACTCCTTTTTCATTTTTGCAAAAATAGAAATTACTTTTCTCTATAATTTCATTTTAACCATAACTCTGAGTAATTTCTACTTTTTCGGTTTCATAGATGAGAAACTTACTTTTTTTAACAGTGATTATATCATCTCCCTTGCTTTTTGTATAGGATATGGCTCTGGACAGGGAAGATATGTCGGATAAAACAAGAATCAAGCATTAATTTGGATTTTTTCGGATGAATTGATCCGGTTTTGTCCTGATGAAATCTGCAGATTTAAACTTTATTTGTTTTCTCCGGAGTCTGAAAAAAAATAAAAACTTTTTCCTGACATAGACGTATGAAGGGAGAGGAGGCGATCATATTGAGTTTGCTGTCAGTTGATATTAAATGGGCCGGCTATCAGGCTGATAAAAAAATAATTGAGAATATTAAATTTTCCCTTGAACGTGGGGAAATTATTGGCTTGATTGGTCCGAACGGTGCGGGGAAAAGCACGATTATTAAAACCATTCTCGGAATCACCGGGCATTATGAAGGAAAAATCATCTTTGCAAATGACAAGGATTATTCATACATACCGGAAAAACCCGTTTTTTACGATGAATTGACTCTTTGGGAGCATTTGCATTTTATTGGTGCGGCAGAGGAAATGCCGGAGACGGAATATAAAGCAAAGGCAAATGAATTATTGGAGATGTACAGGCTGAAAAATTATGCGCACCAGTTCCCTGGCTCGTATTCAAAAGGAATGCAGCAAAAAGCCATGTTGATTTTCGCGCTGATGACAAAACCCTCTGTCTATATTATTGATGAGCCTTTTGTCGGATTAGACCCTTCAGCGATGAAGCTTTTTCTTTCATCGATTGAAAAGGTAAAACGGGAAGGAGCGGGAATTCTCATGTCGACCCATGTTTTGGACACGGCTGAAAAAGTTTGCGATCGTTTCCTCCTTAGACATGAGGGGCATATAGCGGCAGCGGGCACACTCGAAGAAATCCGTCAGCAAAGTCAACTTTCAAACGGGTCATTATTTGACTGTTTTCATGTCTTGACGGAGGAAATAAACGATGTCCGGGTTTAAATTATTTTTTCCGCGGCTTGTTGCGAACTGGATATACCAGTGGCGGATTTTCAGAATTATTGCTGACTGGACAATTATAATCTATTTAATGATTCCGGCTGCGGTGGTTTTCTTAGCTATTTACCGTTCATGGTGGCTTGAGACACCGGATTGGGCTGTGGAGATACCGTTAGTGGTTTATTTTTTGCCCGGATATTTGTTGTCCTGGCAGGGGAACTGCCGGTTTTTCACAGAAGAAGCAGATCTGGTGTTTTTAATTAAACGGAAGTCTTTGTTCCAAAAGATGAAATTATGGGGCTTTTTCTATTCTTTATTGGCACAGGCAGTTTTTTTGATATTGTTTATCATATTGCTGCTGCCATTTTTAAGAGGCCATTTCCAATTAAGCGGATCATCCATTGCAGGATTTTTTCTGCTTCTGCTTGCACTGAAATACGTGCTTAATTATATCAGGTTTCATCTGCGCAGGATTGATAAAAGCATTCTTCGTATCTTTGCCGGTTTTTTTGTATTTATTGGAATGACTGCAACTGCAGTGTATTTGTATTTCTTGTGGGCCGTTAAACATCTTATGTTAGTCAATGGAATCTCTTTTGTGATAATTGCACTGTCTGTTTGGCTTTATTATCGTTTGCTCAAAAGGCCGTCTTTATTTGAGGTGTTTTTGACGATCGACAGAGAGCAAAAACTGAAGACAGCCGGAATTATTTATCAATTTTCCGGACAAATAGAAAAGACTTCTGTTATAAAAAGAAGGAGACCGTGGCTGTTCCGGAATTCCGGGATGATTTTCAGGGAACGGACGCTTGTCCATGGTTTTATGGAAATGTTTATTAAATTTTTCCTGCGCAATAAAATTTATCTTTCTTCTTACCTCAGGATGATTTCAGTTACAGCCGCAGCGATTATTATTGCTCCGTCCATGTGGATAAAAATATTAATTTTTATTGTTTTTAGTGTGACGGTGAATGTCTGGTTCGAATCTGTGTGGAATAAAACGTTTAAGGAGCAGCCGCTCGTGAGAAAATATATTGAATCAGACGGTTATTTTCTCGCAAAGGGCAGAATGGTTAACGGAATGGTCCTCTTTTCCGTTGTATTGATGATCATCCTGGGGGGCGGCGGTACGCTGGCTTTTAAATCGTTTGTATCTTTTTACATGTAAGTTTGCATACGGTCCTGAATATTCATGATTTATGTTTATAAAAGTGTCTTTTGAAATGATTTGCTATTTAGGTTCCCGGCAGATTCGGATAAGGGCATTTATTTGGAGGTTTTCTGATTACTGTATGCCTTTGCATTTGGAAATTTGGAGGTATTTTTACAATGAAAATTGATTGGATGAATGAAGTGCTTAAGCGAAAAGATGCATTAATTGAAAACACCCGGGAATTGTTGAAGATAAAAAGTGTGCTGGATGAAGAGAATATGAATCCTGATGCCCCGTTGGGAGAAGGGGTGAAAGCGGCACTGGAGTTTATGCTTAATTTGGGAGAAAAAGATGGATTTAAGGTGAAAAATGTGGATCATTTAGCGGGACATATCGAATTTGGCAAGGGGGAAGAGTTGATCGGGATTCTTTGCCATGTTGATGTGGTTCCGGAGGGAGACGGCTGGTCGAGCGACCCTTTTGGCGCGGAAATCCGCGACGGTAAAATTTATGCCCGGGGAGCCATTGATGATAAAGGACCGACAATGGCCGCCTATTATGCCATGAAAATCATTAAAGAGTTGGGGCTTCCTTTAAATAAGCGGGTAAGGATGATTATCGGAACGGATGAAGAAAGCGAATGGCGTTGTGTGGAGCATTATTTTGCCCATGAGGAAATGCCTGCCATGGGTTTTGCTCCCGACGCAGATTTCCCGATTATTTATGCAGAAAAAGGCATTGCAGATTTTGATTTTGTGCTTACGCCCGTGACCGGATCTTTACAAGAATCCGGTATAGAGGTGATCCGGTTTGAAGCGGGACAGCGTTACAATATGGTTCCTGACTATGCAGTTGCATCTTTAATGGCTCCGGGGCAGGAAGAATGGGTTGGCAGCCGTTTTGAAGAGTTTTTGACAGCGTCGGATAGTGAGGGGAAATTCAGCACCGGAAACGGAGAATTGGTTTTGGAACTTAAAGGAGTATCTGCCCACGGGATGGAACCGGAACACGGTAAAAATGCCGGACTTTTATTAAGTTCATTTTTGGCGGGACTTCCATTGCAGGAACAGGCAAAATCGTATTTTTCATTTGCTGCGGAAAAATTTCTAAACGATTCACGCGGCAAAAATCTGGAGATTGCTTTTTCTGATCATATTACAGGTGATTTAACGGTAAATGTCGGAAAAATGATTTATGATAAAGAAGAGGGCGGTAAATTTGGAATCAATTTGCGGTACCCGGTTACAGCAGATATTGCATATATAAAAAAACGGCTTCAAAAGATTGCCGCGGCGAACGGATTTTCTATTACAAATTTTTCTGATTCCAAGCCTCATTATGTGGAAGAAAATGACTTTTTAATTCAAACACTTCAGAAGGTGTATGAGGAGCAGACGGGGGAAAAAGCGGAACTTCTGTCTATCGGCGGGGGCACATATGCCAGATCCCTGAAATCAGGAGTGGCTTTTGGCCCGCTATTTCCCGGCCGGCCCGATGTTGCCCATCAGAAAGATGAATATATCATCATTGATGACCTGTTAAAAGCTGCTGCTATTTACGCCCAGGCTGTATACGAATTGGCCGGGCATCGGGAGAATCAGTCCGGATGAATATTTTTTTCTTGCAGTACGGATTTTCCCTGATGTACATCACAGGTGTTCATAAATGTAACAAAAGGACGGAAAGATCTGCTAAAATTATGGTAGTAAAACATGATCTGTATTTGTGCGGAAAGATTTGCAACAAAAAAGACAGATTTATAAATTAAGGGACGGTATGATGCACGATTGTTTTCTTTTTATTCAGATCTGTATTTGCCGGCAACCGCTATGTATGCAGTTTGCAGATGAATGTATCAGGATTATGTTTTAGAAAGGACGTTGTGATGGAAAGAAAAACGCATTATTTTTATGCTGTAAAAATTCCCGGAGAACAAAAAAATCTGCTTCGGGTCCGGGCAGCCGAGTGGAAAAAGGTTTTTCCCTTTAAACGGTGGGTTCACCATGAAGATTATCATATAACTTTAGCTTTTTTGGGCGGTGCCGGGAAGGAGCCTCTTTTGCAGTCGGTTGAACTCGTAAGGGAAGCTGTATCCGGAAGCGGGTCTTTTCCCCTTACGCTCGGACATCTTGGCGTCTTTGGCCGAAAGGATTTTCCGCGTGTCTTTTGGGCGGGCACACATGAGGAAAAACGGCTCTTTGCTCTGAGAGAATCGGTATACAGGGCATGTACGGAAGCGGGCTTTTCATTGGATACAAGACCTTTTCATCCGCATTTGACATTGGCAAGAACCTGGGAAAGTGATAAAAGATTTTCAGGAGAATGGCTGGAAAAGTATGACTCATTGCGGAAAACCCCTATTTCCTTTTCTGTAAATGAAATCGTTCTGTACGAGACGCATCTGGAGCGGATTCCTAAATATGAAGCAATCAGGTCTTTTTCTTTAACGTGAAGTTCAAGTCTTGATCTGTTTTTATATGGCCGGCCGGCCCCGGGAAAAAAAGGAAGGTTTGTGAAAAATGGCACAGTTAATCAAATTGCAGGATTATATTTCCAGATACGAGCAAAATATTTTTGTCTATCCTTCCAGATATGTAAGACTGAAGAAACGACAGTGGGAGAAGCTTCTTGCCGTGTGGGAAATGGGAGAAAGACTGGCAGTTTCAGGAGACGAACTTTCTTTGTCTGTTTGGGAGGAAGAAAATAAGGAGCCTTTTTTGGATAAAGTGAAAGGTCTTTTTCAAAGAGAAAAAGAGGAGGAGCAAACAGAAATCCTGTCCGGCGCTTTCTCTGTCCCCGGTGAAAACAATGAAGTTTCGTTTCTTTTTTCACCCGCATTTAAAAACAGACCGGCAACTGTCGAAGATTTGAAGCAACAGTTTTTGAATCAGCTTTTCCCTTTCCAGATTAAATGGGCAAGTGCAACGCTGACAGAAAAATCATTTGTGGATAATAAATTTTATCAGGATCCTGTATTGAAATATTTTTTGCAAAGATTTCCTGATACGTTTCTCGTTTTATATAAGCCGATATTTTTAGTGAAAAAAGCGCCGATTGAAGCTGAGCCTGTAATAATTACTCCGACTGAGATTTGGTGCATCCGTTTTTTGGAACAAGAAGACTCTGCCGTTTATTTAGGTTCACCGGGACACTTTTGGATAAAAAGGATTCAAAAACGCGAAGAAAAGGTGTTAAACCCTCTTATATCCTTGAACAGAACGGAAAAGATCATCAAAAATATTCTTCAAATGTGTGCAATTGACCTGCCGGTTCATAAAGTAGTATTAAGCAGAAACGGATATTTCGATTACCCCTTTGCTCCCGTTGATGTTCAGTTTATTGAAAAAAGAAATTATGAACAATGGTTTCGAATGATGAGATCGCAGCGTTCCCCTTTAAAGCATATTCAATTAAAAGCGGCACGGGCATTACTGGATTTTTGCCAGACAACGAGTATTCCCAGGCACGAATGGAAGCTTTCAGAAGAATAATTGATAAAGTAGGGCTGGTAGTTATGCGGAAATTAAATTTTATTGTCAATCCGGTAGCGAAAAATGGCTATTCTTTAAAAATATGGAGAGAAATTGAAAGTTTGCTCCATGCTCAGGAGATTCCTTATTACGCCCGTTTTACGGAGTATAGAGGCCATGCCAGGGAACTGGCCGCAGAAATTGCTGATTCCCTGGCAGGGGAAGAAGGGATTATTGCTGTAGTCGGGGGAGACGGAACATTGCATGAAACGGTCAATGGTGTGTGCGGCAGGGACAATATTGTGATTGCCGATATTCCTGCCGGTTCAGGAAATGATTTTTCCAGAGGATTGAAATTGCCATTTGAACCCATTGCTGCTTTAAAGGGAGTTTTGAATAATTTGAATAGTGCCCCTTTTCTGATTGATGTGGGGCAGGTGACGGTCGGCGGGAAAGATGTTCATTACTTTGTTAATAATTTTGGAGCAGGATTTGATGCAAAAGTTGCCATGGAGGTTAACCGCTCCTCATCGAAAAAATTTTTTAACCGTTTGTCCATGGGAACCCTTGCTTATGCATATGTGCTGATAAAAGAGTTATTCGCCTATAAAAGTAAAACGGTCCGGTTAATTATTGACGGCAAGGAATATGAGTTTGATAAAACATGGCTCGTTAACATTTCAAACCAGCCTTATATAGGCGGCGGAATGAAACTGGTTCCCGATGCATCCCCGGATGACGGTTTATTGGATGTCATGGTGATTCATCAATTATCAAAAATAAAATTTTTATTCTTTTTTGTTACCGTTTTCTGGGGCGGGCACAAAAACTTTAAAGAAGTTAAGACATTTCGGGGAAAGCATATTTCCGTCCAATCTACTGAAAAGATGATTATCCATGCAGATGGCGAGCATATTGGCGAAACACCTGCTGAAATCCGGATACTTCCCCGGATATTGAAGTTGGTAAAGGAAACGGGCAGCAGCCGTCCGGCTAAACCGGCGGAGAAACATTCATAACTTTGGGAATCCCTGTGATTCATCAGGAAATAACATAAGGAAGGGGGAAGGTTCATGAATGTATTTAATCCCCGGAATCGTAAATTCACGGCATATTTAGATCATTTAAAGACGATAACCATATTACTTCCCAAGACATATCATAACGGAATTTCCGCCTATTTTTTTCTTGAGAGCGGGCAATTGAAAGAGAAAATTGAAATCAGCGAAATCATCGATTTAAATGATAAGAAAAAATATATTTGCCGGTCTCCCGTCGAGCCGGAAATCGGAAAAATTTATTGGATTGCCGATGAACATGGAGGCAAGACGGATCTGCAAATCGGGGCGGTCATAAGAACAGAGGAATTTGACAGGAATTTTTTTTATGACGGTGCACTGGGGATGGAGTACAGTCCGGAAAAGACGGTTTTCAGGGTTTGGGCTCCAACGGCCGTAAAAGTACAACTCAATCTTTATAAACCCGACTTTATCAAGGCAAAAACTATGGATATGCATCGTGGCTGCCAAGGTGTATGGACGCTTGTGCTCCATGGTGATTTTGAACATTATTTTTATACTTTTTCCATATGCGTTAATTTTGAGTGGAAAGAAACGGTTGATCCCTATGCTGTAGCTGTTTCGGCAAATGGAACTTATGGGGCCATTGTCGATTTAAAGAAAACGAGGATCGGGCGTACTCCGCTTTCCCCGCTGTTGAGCGATACAGATGCGATCATTTATGAGACTCATGTTCGTGATTTTACGATTCATCCCGACAGCGGTGTAAAAAATAAGGGGACTTATCTCGGTGCGGCAGAGCCGGATACTGAGACTGCCAGCGGTGTGCCGACATGTCTGTCCTATGTTAAAAAGTTAGGGATCACCCATATTGAATTTCTGCCCTGGAACGATTTTGCCGGAGTGGATGAACTCGGCGATAAACAGGACTATAATTGGGGATATAATCCTCTCCATTTTAACGCTCCTGAGGGAAGTTATTCCCTTGATCCACAAAATCCTTATGCCCGGATCATTGAGTTGAAAACATTAATTAACCGGCTTCACAGCGAAGGGCTGAGAGTAGTGATGGATGTTGTCTACAACCATGTATACATCCGTGAAGACTCTTCCTTTGAAAAAATGGTCCCCGGATATTTTTTCCGTTATGATGAACACGGAATGCCTTCCAATGGAACAGGGGTCGGCAATGATTTTGCATCGGAGCGCCGGATGGCTAGAAAATTTATTTTAGATTCTGTTAAATTCTGGAAGGAAGAATATGATGTAGACGGTTTCCGGTTTGATTTAATGGGTATCCTCGATATTGAAACGATGAATGCGGTGCGCAGCCTCCTGGATCAATATGATTCCCATACACTGATCATCGGGGAAGGATGGGATCTAAATACGCCCCTTCCTCCTTCGGAAAAGGCCGCGATTCGTAATATGAACAAATTGTCGGACCGAATCGGATTTTTTAATGATTTTTTCCGCGATACCATTAAGGGAAGCACCTTTCACATTCATGAACGCGGATATGTCCTGGGAAATAATGATTACCTTGAAGCGGCAAAACGTGCTCTTGGCGGGAGTGTTGCTGTTAAGGAGGGAAAAACAGGACTTTTTCTGGAACCGGGACAAAGTGTGAATTATGTGGAATGTCATGATGATCATACTTTTTGGGATAAAATGAATGTCTGCCTTCGTGAAGAAGAACCGGAAATCCGCAAAAGGCGGCAGCGTTTGGCGACTGTTATGGTTCTCCTGTCACAGGGAATTCCCTTTCTTCACAGCGGACAAGAGTTCTTTCGGACAAAACAAGGCGTTCACAACAGTTATCGCTCGGGGAATGAGATCAATCAAATTGATTGGACAGGGATGGCTTCGAATTTGGAGCATGTGAATTATGTGAAAGGAATTATTGCAATCAGAAAGTCTCACCGTGCATTCCGTTTTCCTGAGGCAAGATTGATACAAAAGCATATGCATTTTTTGGACGCAGAAATCCCTTTGATTGCTTATTTACTTGATAATGTTGGAGATTTTGGACATTGGAAAAAAATTATTGTTTGTTTTAATCCTTCAAGAAATGAACGGACTTTCGAACTGCCTGCGGGCGACTGGGGGATACTGGCTGATGAAAGTAATGCCGGTACGGAACCGCTGAGGATACATCGGGAAAAAACTTTGGTCATCCGGCCGTATAGTTCTTATGTCCTCGCCCTTTAGAACCAATTGAGTTTTTTTATAAAGAAATGTTAATTGGAAAGGAGGAAGGTCCGATATATTAAATGTAAGCGCTTAAATATCAGTTAAACTCGGGAAAATTTACTTACCCTTTCCAGGGTTGACGGAAAAGAGCAAATGGAGATAAAATTTAACTGATAGCTATTGTTGTAAATGCGCTTCAGTAGCTATTCTTTTTTATTCTGAAAAAGTACTCCAAAAGGACTTTACTGAAGGTGAACAAGGTGAAACAAATACTCGGACGAGAGTGGGAAATTTTTCCCGCCGGAGGTGCAACAGGTGAAGCGTTTGTTGCCAGTCATGATAAGGAAAAGCTTTTCTTAAAAAGGAATTCTTCCCCGTTCTTGGCCGTTTTATCAGCAGAAGGGATAGTTCCGAAACTTGTCTGGACAAAAAGACTTGAAAACGGCGACGTGATCACCGCACAAAAATGGCTTGCGGGCAGAGAATTAACGCCGGAAGAAATGAACCAGGAACGTGTCGCCAAACTGCTTCACAAAATACATTCCTCGGGTCCGCTTCTCTGCATGCTTAAGAGAATGGGGAAAACTCCCTTGAAGCCGGAGGGGCTGTTGGAGATTATTGAGGAACGTCTGGATGAGGAGATTTATTCTCTGCCGGTTGTAACTGCTTCATTGCAATTTTTGCAACAAGAGTTGAACAATATTCAGACTGATTTGCAGGTAGTTTGTCATTGTGACGTCAACCATAATAATTGGCTGCTGGGAAAAAATAATCAATTATATCTGATTGATTGGGATGAAGCGATGATTGGTGATCCGGCCATTGATTTAGGGATGCTTTTGTACTGGTATATTCCCGAACATCAATGGGAAGATTGGATCCGCTTGTACGGCATTGAATTAACTCCCCATCTGTTATTGCGAATGAAATGGTATGTTGTTGCACATACATTGAATTCAGTCCAATGGCATTTGGATACAGGCAGACCCGATGAGATGAACAGGTGGCTCCGTTTTCTGGAGAAAATTCTTTAGAGCAGCTGATTCATTTCGGAAACCCATTGGGATAATTGATTTTGATGGGCTTCAATATGCTGTTCCAGATTTGCTGAATTGGCTCCTTTTTGACAATAATAATAAATTTCAGTGAGCATTTCTTTTGTATTTTGGTCAAAAGTCTCGTCCATCAGCAATGATTTAACCAGACGTCCTATTTGTTCACATTCTGAAACAGAACCGCAGCAGTCAAGTTGCTGGTTTTCCAATATATCCTTTAGAACCATGATGAGATGATGTTGTTCCAGTGACAATTTGACACGTCCTTTCATAAAAATTGCAAGAGTTTTTTTAAAGAATTCACAATTAGGATGTGGATTCTTTTTTTGGTTTATGCGCGCTCTTTTAGAGAGATGATTTAAGGAGGACGGTGACAAGAGAAGGGGGAATTGAAAGGCGGGAGAATGGAAGCCGGATGGAAGTCAGATGTAAGAAATATTGGAGAATGAAAGTAAGAGTCCTGTTCCTGCAGTGCTTTTTTACTTGTTTCTCTTTGCGTGAATTTCTCTGAATCACTTGAGAAAGAAAAAGACGTTTTGTATGATTAGTAAAGATTGGCCGTGAAATGATTCGCAGAAAATGTTAATTATTAATGGAATATAAAAACAGAGGTGTCAACATGCGTTTACGAAATAAGCCGTGGGCAAAAGATATGCTGCAAGCTTATCCGCAATATGTAATTCCGTCGCCTGAGCAGCACAGGGGAAATTGGGGAGCAGTTTTCGGCAATGACCATCCGTTGCATATTGAAGTAGGAACGGGCAAGGGAAAGTTTATTACGGAAATGGCTGCAGCCAATCCCCATATCAACTATTTAGGTATAGAATTATATGACAGTGTTATTGTATCCGCACTCGAAAAATTAATTGAAGCCGAACTTTCGAATGTGAAGCTGTTAAATGTGAATGCGTCAGAATTACGGAAGTATTTTGCCAAAGGGGACGTCAGCAGAATTTATTTGAATTTTTCTGATCCTTGGCCAAAAAAGCGTCATGAGAAGCGGCGCCTGACATTTAAGTCCTTTTTGGAGATATATGAAGATATTCTTGTCGACAAAGGAGAAATCCACTTCAAAACAGATAACCAGGGGCTGTTTGAGTATTCATTGCTCAGTTTTTCCGCCTTCGGGTTGTTGTTAAAATATATTAGCCTCGATTTACATAACAGTGATTTTGAAGGAAATATTATGACAGAATATGAGGAAAAGTTTTCAAAAAAAGGAAACCGCATCTATCGTTGCGAGGTACAGTTCAGATAAATACTGTTAATAAAGAATTTTATAAATATTTTAAATTTTTTCTCACAACCATTTGATTATATTCAGAAAGTTTAATATATTATAAAGAAGACTAGATATAAAGATAGGATCGATTTGTGGCTGCAACAATCCGGGTGTTCGTTCGAAAGGATAAACAGATTTTATTTGTAAAGCCAAAATCATATTTGTAAAGGTAATCTATCGCAAAATTATTGATACAAAACAGATGGGGAGAGAGAAAAATGCGAGTTGGTATCAGAAGAATGACTGAAGAGCAGGCAAAAATCACTCTTCAGGAATCTGCCGGCCTGGCGATTATTACAATTAAGCGGCCGCAAAAACGCAATGCTTTAACAGCGAATATGTGGAATCAATTAACGGAAATTGGCGAAAAAGTATTGGAAAATCCAAAAAACAGAGTCGTCCTTTTAAGGGGTTACGGAGAGAATTTTACTGCCGGTTCGGACATTAAAGAGTTTCATGAAATGACATTGGAAGAAGCAGAAAATTCCTTTGTCCTGATGGAAAAGGCTATTTCAACTTTTGAAAATTTACCCATTCCGACTATAGGAGTGATTAACGGTCCTGCTATGGGTGCCGGTTTGGAACTTGCGTTGGCATGTGACATCAGAATCGGTTCTCCGAAAGCAAGGCTTGGTATTCCTGTCGGCAAACTTGGTATTACCCTGAATAATAAATTTGCAGCCCGGCTTGTTAATCTGATTGGTCCGAGCTTAACGAAGGATCTTGTCTATACAGGCCGGATTTTACGGGCAGAAGAAGCTCACCGGCTTGGAATGCTGAATTATCTGGTGGAAGAAAATAATTTGGACAGATATGCGATTAGAATGGGGAAATTAGTGGCGTCCCAGTCTCCGGCTTCACTCCTGGCCATTAAGAAGTCGGTTGCTGAATGTGTAAACAGTGTTCCGGAATTATGGAAAGGCTCCACACCATTTGTTGATCCTTATGATTTCCCTGAGGGATGTGCAGCTTTTGTGGAAAAACGCATTCCGCGTTTTGTAAGAAGACCGCAAAAATAAAATAAAAAAAGCCCGCTTTTTCAGGAAAGCGCGGCTTTTCTATTTTCTAAACTTCTACACGGATGCGGATTGAATAAAGCTCCAATCCCAGATTAGCCAAAAATTGCTGAAAGATATCTTCCTGAAGCTTTTTCGTCATAGCAGCCAAATTTTCCTTAAGCGGATAGCGAATCGTTATGGTTACATGGAGAATGGCCGGTCCGTCCAGATTGATCTGGACGGATTTGCATTCTTTAATATCCGGGTAATTATAACAAATACAGGTCACCATATCCCGGTATGCCCGTTTGTAAATATGAATGCTGTTCCTGTGAAAATCAGGACGGACAATGGTGTTCTCCCCAATTCTTTCTTTTTTCTTGGAGAATATTTCTTTCCCCTGCTGGATGACTTTCTTAAAAAAGTTTTGTTCCACTTGTTTATATGGAATCGGGATGACATGCTTTCCTTCCGTTTTGCGAATAAATTGGGCGATTTTTATTTCTTTGGATGAACGGATATTTTCAATTCGGTAATAATGCTTGATTTCTCCAATCTGCAGCCTTTTGGCAATCGTTTTTACCATCCGCTCAGAGGTGCCGATGATGAGCACCCGTTTAATAAAATAATGGGTGAGGGCCAGACGTACTTCTTTAGCATGGTCTTCATCAAAAAATATAGCCCTTTTTACCGCTTTTACCGCATTTTTTTCAAACTTGGCCGAGGTTCCGGCAACCTTCTGCCCGTTAATGATCAGTAATCCGTCGTCAATGATGGCGGGAATTTTTTTTTCATGGGCAAAGGAAAGGGCAATGGTGCTCTTCCCGGAACCGCTTGGACCGCTGAGTGCAAAAATTTCCATAAACAGTCTCTCCATTTATACAAGATTCTATCGTTAAACTCCTGCTCTTACACTCTTATATTAAATTTTAGCAGAAAGTGTAAGAATATTAAAATAAATCATTACGTGAATATGGAAAAGATAAAGAGATATTTAACAAAGTTTACGGGATGGTTAATGGGGAATGCGGCATTTACCGGCAGAGGTGATATCGTTACATTTGATCAGTTCCGGTGTCTGCTTGTTTTCATTTATCAAGGATACAAACGTAAAGGAAGTTTTCGTACATATGAAAAATAATCCCCCGGCAGTCAACTCCCGGTCTAATAAGGAACTGACCTTGCACGGGGGCAGCTTTTCAGGAGATCTTTACAGCATCAATAACGCAGCCGGTTTTTGCGTCAGCAATAAATTCATATTGATCGAGATGTCCATTTTGCATTCTTGAGATGCCGCCTTTATAAACGGTATAGGTTAAACCTTGCTTTTCATATTTCTCCGGCTTCATATAAATCCATGAACCGCTGATTGGCCCGTTTTGTTTAAAAAGTTCTTTAGCTTTTGCCAGGGCCTGGTCCGGATTCATGAGAGGTCTGTGAGCTAAAGCTTCTCTGGCTGCATAGCCGCAGACTAAGCCTGCACCCAGTCCAATGAAGAAGGATTTCCAGTTCATAATGTACCTCCAATAATCATTAAGTAAGTGATTCCCTGTAATGGGAACCTTGAACCATGGGCTGATGTATGCTGATGGAGATTCAATTTAATACGGGAATTTTTTATCCCGGATTATTTTTATCATAGCAAATTTAAATACAATAGCAAAAATTATTCACGGATGATTTTCCACAAAAATTGTTCTTTAAACTTTCTGTCATATTATTTAGCTTTAACAGCGGTCTTATTACATTCTTTTCGCAAATAGAGAAGAAAACCCGGCTGAAGTGGTAAAAATTGATAAAGTTCAGTAAAATAAAGACGTAAAGCAGGAGTGAAATTTGGGATAAAGGAGCACAATGAATGGAAAAAAAAACCTTGCAGCTTTTTAAAACCCTGACAGAACTTCCCGGCGCTCCGGGCTTTGAGCATGCTGTCCGTGCATTTTTGCGTGAACAGTTGTCTCTTTATGCAGATGAAATTGTTCAGGACCGTTTGGGAAGTATTTTTGGTGTCCGCTGCGGCGATGTCAACGGACCGGTGGTTATGGCCGCGGGCCATATGGACGAAGTCGGGTTCCTCGTAAAATCCATAACCGATAACGGCATGATTCGTTTTCAAACATTGGGAGGCTGGTGGAGTCAGGTTTTGTTGGCCCAGCGTGTGGAAGTCATTACAGACAATGGACCTGTTCCCGGAGTAATTAGTTCGATCCCTCCCCATCTTCTTGATGAGGAAAAAAGAAAAAAACCCATGGAAGTCGGCAATATGTTAATTGATATTGGTGCAGACTCCAAAGAGGATGCGCTTCGGATTGGTGTTAAGCCGGGACAGCAGATCGTACCTGTTTGTCCTTTTACGCCCATGGCCAATAAAAAGAAAATCATGGCCAAGGCATGGGATAACCGTTATGGATGCGGACTTGCGGTTGAATTGCTGGAAGCGGTGAAGGATGTTAAACTGCCCAATATTTTATATTCCGGGGCCACTGTTCAGGAGGAGGTTGGTCTCAGAGGAGCGCAAACTGCGGCCAATCTGATTAAACCGGATATATTCTTTGCCATGGATGCAAGTCCTGCCAATGACGCAGGCGGTGACAAAAATGAATTCGGGCAGCTTGGAAAAGGAACACTTCTCAGAATATACGATCGGAGCATGGTTACTCATAAAGGAATGAGGGAATTTGTTTTGGATATGGCCGAAACTCACAGTATTCCTTACCAATATTTTGTTTCCCAAGGGGGAACGGATGCTGGAAGAGTACATATTTCTAATGAGGGAGTACCGAGCGCGGTAATCGGAATTTGTTCCCGCTATATTCACACATCAGCTTCCATAATTCATGTGGATGACTATGCAGCGGCAAAAGAATTGCTTGTCAAATTAGTTATGGCCTGTGACCGGACGACCGTAGATTCAATCAGGAATAATGGATAGAATGAACGATACATGATCTTCCCGTACGGGCGGGGAGATTTTTGCTTTGAAGCCGGCAGTAAAAAAGAATTGTTGATTGCAAAAAACTTACTTATGCTCATTTTATTGACAATATTTCGCCATTTTTGTGACATTTGCTCAGAACCAGTTATATTCCTCACTGAGAAGGGTTGTCATTTAAATGCATAGAAGGGTATGATAAATTAGGAACATATACATAGCAAGGAGGGTGAGAGTATGGGAAAACGTTTATTGACTGCCTTGCTTTTTTTGGCTGCCATTTTTTTACTGGGCGCTTGCTCGGCTTCGTTTGATGAGGCTCAAAAAGAGGCACAGGCAGCTGTAGAGGAAGTTTTTAAGGAAAAAGCCCAGGAAACGAACAAAGAAAATGAAGAAATAAAGTATTTTCTTCCTTCCGGTGCAACGGTTGTATCAGAAGAGACAAGCAATGTTTTGTTAAAGAACCGGGGATATGAATACAGATTGTTTTATAATCCGTTGGAAAATGAGAAAAGTGAGCTTGTTTACAATGTAACGCTGGAGCAGAGAAAATATGATGTAAAGAAAACCTGGCAGGATGAAGAACGGTTCGGCTTTCTCTTAATCAGCAAGCTGGATGATAAAACGAATGAAGTTGTCGCCGGCGTGGGCGGTGTAAAAGTAACTGCCGAGATTAAGACGAAAGATCTGGCTGAAGCAGCACCAAAAATGATGGAGATTGCCAAAAGCGTACAAAGTAAATAAAAATATTGTGCAGCAGAAAAGAGGAGTATTTTTCCGGCATCTGCTGCTTTTTAACTTTTTCCGACAGAAGTCTCCCATCCTTAAGGAACGTGAAGGGCGCAGTCCAGTGAGTAGGTGGAAAAAATGCCAAAAATCAAAAAGCCAATATAAATGAAGCAGCATAGAGGAATACCTGCTGAATATAAAATCAAATCTTGTACTTGTAGTTCACTTGAAAAATCGGGAATAAGTATGTAAACATCCTTCTTTGAAAATCACAATGCACGGCAGCCATGCAGAATTTCCCTCTTTTATAACCAATTTCCCAACTCCGGGTTCGTTATCCGCCTGGATGATACAGAAAAGGAGCATCTGAACGGTGTTCCTGCCCCATGTTGTTTTCGTCACATTATTGCCGGCTAAAGCGTGTTGATATCCGCAACTTTCAGCTTATGCTTTGTTAGTTTTTCCCGGCCATGCCTTTTTTTAAAAAAATTTGTTACCCCTGAAAATGATGTTTACAAGCAGAAATATGAATATTGTGTTTCAGGGAAAAAACCGGCTGGTTCGGGAAAGATAGTTAACGGAGAAGCACGGTATCCCGGAAATACTTTCCCATATACACCACTGTGGTATTTTTCTGTACAGTACACGCGCTGGCTCAATTATTGAATGCACGGAATTCAGGAAGAGTATTTTCGGACAATTCCTGATTGCATTTTGTTAGACCTCCGTCATTCATCCTGCTATGATCGAAATTGTAAGGAAAAAGAATGATTGAACTGCGGCGGCAGGAAGCAGCGAAACAAACAGCGGAAGTGTATCAGTTTCCGCTTGTCTATAGAGAAGGGCTCCTGGCAGATAAGGGGAGGAATAAGATTTGAAAATGAACAGCAATTTAATGAGAAAAAAACTTCAGGAAAGATTGGAAAGACCCGGGAGAAGTTTTTCTTACGATCGGGAAAAACAAGAACTCCGCATTGAAAATAAGAACACCGGAAAAGGCATAACGGTTTCGATTCCCGGTGCGGTGGCTAAATGGGAAGAGCAAAAAGAAAAAGCTATCGATCGGATTGTTTATTATATTGAGGAAGGCCTGGAGGCTATGGATAAGGAACTTAACCTGTCCGGACGGGAAAAAAATATTTATCCGGTCATACGTTCTGCGTCATTCCCGACAACTGCAAATGATGGAACGCCATTGCTTTATGATGATCATACCGCAGAAACGAGAATTTATTATGCCGTCGATTCAGAAAAATCCTACCGCCTGATTGATAAAAAGTTAATGGAAAAAGAGGGCTGGAATCATGAACGGATTAAAGAAATAGCCCGGTTTAATGTTCGCTCCCTTTCCACGGATTTGAAGGAGGATGAAGTTGCGGGAAACAAGTTTTATTTTTTAAATAAAAATGACGGGTATGATGCCAGCAGAATATTAAATGATGTTTTTTTGAGGGAAATGAAGGAGAAAATATCCGGAACCATGGTTCTTGCCGTTCCGCACCAGGATGTTCTTATTATTGCAGATATTCAAAATGAAACCGGCTATGATGTTCTGGCCCAGTTAACGATGAATTTCTTCACGAACGGCCGGGTGCCGATAACTGCTCTTTCTTTCTTGTATGAAGAAGGCGAATTGGAGCCGATATTTATTCTTGCAAAAAATCGAAAAAAATAACAAGACCGGCCGCAACCCATGTGGCCGTTTTTTGATTTTTTGTATATACAGTCGCCTCTGCCGTTTTTTAAAGATCGTATTCAGTTTATATTCATTTGGATGTGTTGAATAGGATCTCGTATTTTTATGATTAATTGATAAAATAGGAGTACAGACAAAAGGAGAAAGAGTGATCCAGTTGCATTGGTTGAGAAAAGTTCTACGCCGGTTAAAACGCAGACAAAACAATAACGTCAGGTACTCCTCTGCCCAAAGATATCAAAACAGCCGTTCAAATACAGAGTTTTACAGCGGCGATTTGGAAGCAAGGGTTTATTATGAATATCCGAAAGGGAAGTTCCGATTTCCTGTGATCCCCGATCAGCCTCCCGGTGGAAAAAAGAAGCCTCATTCAGAACGCCCGGCAGGCCAGAAAGTTTCGAAAATACAATCTTCCGGGGGGCAAAAGGGGAGAACCGAATCGTCTTCCGTTAATAAATTGCGTACTGAACCAGAGCAAATAAAGAATAAACCATACGGTAACCGCAGACCGTTTAAGCGGACGGAAGTTCCGTCACCTGTTTATGGATTTGACAGACCCCGAAATCATCCGGCAAATGAGCTTAAATCAGGTCCGGTAAAGGATACGGAGGAGAAAAACCAGTCATCTTCTTCAATTCCGGTAGAGTTTGTAAATGAATCATTACATGACGCTGCCCGTCAGGAATACCGCCAAGATGACATATTACATACGGAACAACCGGGAGCGCTTTTTGAAGATGAAACCGCAACAAAAGGATGCAGTTTTGACGAAAAGGAGTCCGGTTATACAGAGGGAGTGAACCATACTAATACTCATGAACAAGTTGAAAGTGAAAAACGGCCGGCTTCGGAGTTGCAGACCTTTACGAAAGAGAAAGAAATGTGGACGTTTGACGCGCTTGAGCAAAAAATAATCAACGAAGAACCAGAAGAGGAAGAAGCGGCCGGTTCTGCGGCAGTGTCCGTTTCCCCACCTGTTGATGAGGCTCCGGTTTCAGAGAACTTCGCCGGAGATATGAGTTTGGAAAATATTTTTACTTCCGGCAAGGAGGATGGGGGCACAGCAGAAGGCGGTGAAACAGATGTACGGGAATTTCCTTCCGTTACCGGTCCTTTTCCGGAAAAGTCTCCATCTGTTTCAGAACGGAAGGCATCCGGGAAAGAAAACGGCAAGGTAACTTTAAATAAAGAACATACATTAAAAGGACGGGAACAAAATAAGAATGAAAAGGGGAGCAGCAGTCCGTCCATTCCGTTTAATGTTGTGATGCTTAAAAGTGATAAACAAAAGCTTGCTGAAAGGTTGAGGGCAGAAAAGATTTTTTCCGGTTCTCCCGGAGGCGTCTTCCGGTCTGCCGGAGAAGTATCTGCGGCTCTCTCCAATCAAGAGCAGGATAAACAAACCCGGAACACAGCCGGGAACCGCATCTCCGGTATTGTTCATTCAGTTTCCAAAAAGAAAGAATACTGTGCCGGCCGTCAAAAAGCCGGTGAAGGCGGCTCTTCACACAAAAAAGAACGCAGCGGGGAAGAAAGTACCCGGGGAGAGCAGCCTTATATGTTTCCGCCCGTTGCACTTCTTAAACCACCCGTTAAGGAAAAAATAAATATTGAGTGGATGGAGAATCAAAAACGCATATTGGATGAGACTCTTAAAAATTTTAATGTTCGCGCCAAAGTGGTCAACATGACCCAGGGACCGTCTGTAACCCGTTTTGAGGTTCATCCTGAACCGGGAGTGAAGGTGAACAAAATTACCAACTTATCAGATGACATTAAGTTAAGTTTGGCAGCGAAGGACATTCGGATTGAGGCGCCGATTCCCGGAAAACATACGATTGGTATCGAAGTGCCGAATAAAACAAGGCGGCCCGTTTTTATCAGCGAATTGATCAACAACCCTGTATTTATGGAACATCCGTCTCCGCTTGCGGCGGTTCTCGGATTGGATATTTCGGGCAGGCCCGTTGTCACGGATTTAAAGAAGATGCCTCACGGATTAATTGCCGGAGCAACAGGTTCCGGAAAAAGTGTTTGTATTAACTCTATTTTGGTAAGCCTTCTATATAAGGCCAATCCGGCTGACGTAAAATTATTGCTTATAGACCCGAAAATGGTGGAACTTGCTCCTTACAATCAAATCCCCCATCTTGTCAGTCCGGTTATCACTGATGTAAAAGCGGCCACCGCCGCCCTGAAATGGGCTGTTGTTGAAATGGAGCACCGGTATGAATTGTTTGCCCGGACAGGGGTAAGGGATATATCGCGCTATAATGCCCTGGTTGTGAAGGAGAATCGTTTTTCTGACAAGCTTCCTTACATAGTGGTGATTATTGATGAATTGGCTGACTTAATGATGATGTCGCCGGCTGATGTGGAAGAAGCGATTTGCCGGATTGCGCAAAAGGCCCGTGCCTGCGGTATCCATCTTATTATTGCAACACAGAGACCGTCTGTTGATGTGATTACCGGTTTGATTAAAGCAAATGTGCCGACGAGAATTGCTTTTTCCGTTTCATCCCAGGTCGATTCAAGGACCATTATTGATATTGCCGGTGCGGAAAGACTGCTGGGCAAAGGGGATATGTTATTTCTAGAAAATGGTGTGCAAAAACCAGTCCGATTGCAGGGAACATTTGTGACCGATGAAGAAATTGATGCAGTGGTCGCTCATGTTAGAAGAGAACAATCCCCGGAATATTTATTTGAGCAGGAGGAGCTTCTGAAGCAGGAGATTGCTCATGAAGAAGATGAACTTTTTTATGACGCCTGCGAGTTTATCATACAAAACGGCGGAGCCTCCACATCAAGTTTGCAGCGCCGTTTTAAAATTGGTTATAACCGGGCGGCAAGGTTAATTGACATGATGGAGGCACAGGGCATTATTTCCGGGGCAAAAGGAAGCAAACCGCGGGACGTGTTAATCACGGAACTTGATTTGGAAGCCATGAAAAATTCTGAAGGCAATTTTTAAAACATGAACGGTCTGTCCTTTTGAGACGTGGAACGGTCAGTTAATGACGGAAAATGAAATGTTCGTCAACTTGGTTATTCTAAATAAATATATGTTATAATCATTGAATGTGAGAGTAAAATGTTCGTAGTGCAGGTTACCGCAATACTTGTCTGTTTTTCCTTGCAAATTCAGGCTGCGACATGATGGAGAGGCAGGCAAGGCAACAGGAAATGAGCAAAAGCGGATAAATGTCATATACTGTGATACAGATAGATGATGGTTGGAGGTTCTTCTATGACGATTTACCATTTTGTGGGTATAAAAGGATCGGGAATGAGTGCACTCGCACAAATTCTTCATGAAATGGGCTATTCCGTTCAAGGCTCCGATGTGGAAAAATACTTTTTTACCCAAGCAGCTCTGGAAAAGGCCGGTATAAAAATCCTGCCCTTTCAAAAAGACAATATTAGCGAAGGCATGATCGTTATTGCCGGAAATGCTTTTCCGGACACCCATGAAGAAATTGAACAGGCAAAAAAATTGGATATTCCGGTGATCAGGTACCACCGGTTTTTAGGCGAATTTACGAAAAATTTCACAAGTATTGCAGTTACCGGTTCTCATGGCAAAACCTCTACGACGGGGCTCCTTTCACATGTTCTTGAAGGGGCTCAGCCGACGGCATGTTTGATCGGAGACGGAACAGGTAAGGGAGTGAAAGATGCCAAATACTTTGTTTTTGAGGCTTGTGAATACAGGCGCCACTTCCTTTCATATTTTCCAGATTACGCGATAATGACAAACATCGATTTTGATCATCCCGATTACTTTGCCAATATAGAAGATGTCTTTTCTGCATTTCAAGAAATGGCCATCCAAGTGAAGAAAGGAATCTTTGCTTACGGGGATGATGAATATCTTCAAAGAATCCAGGCAAAGGTGCCGGTTGTTTTTTACGGTTTCAGCGGGGAAAATGATTTTCAGGCCAGAAATGTGGAGAAAACAACGGAAGGGACAACTTTCGATGTGTTTGTCCGGAATACCTTTTATGACAGCTTCTATATTTCTTCATACGGAGATCATAATGTGTTGAACGCGTTGGCAGTAATCGCCATTTGTCATTATGAAGGAATAGAAGCAGAGATTATTAAAGAACGTCTGGCAAGCTTTTCTGGAGTTAAAAGAAGATTTTCTGAAAAATTGTTGGGCACACAAATTTTAATTGATGATTATGCCCATCATCCGACAGAAATCAGGGCGACGATCGATGCGGCACGGCAAAAATTCCCCGACAGGGAGATTGTGGCTGTATTTCAACCCCATACGTTTACAAGAACACAGACATTCTTAGAAGAATTTGCCGGCAGCCTGCGCTTGGCCGACAGAGTGTATTTATGTGAAATATTCGGATCGGCCCGGGAAAATCACGGGAAGTTATCAATCAAAGATTTGCAGGAGAAAATTCCCGGGGCAGAGATTATTAGTGAAGATAGAACTTCAATTTTGAAGGAACACGAAGGCAGCGTTATTATTTTTATGGGCGCCGGAGATATCCAAAAATATCAGGACGCTTACGAAAAATACTTAACAGAACAGTTTAAACTTAATTGAGTTTCGCTGTATTTATGCAAATTTTCCTGCTGTGCTGAAAAGGCACAGAAGCAGTGGTTTAGTGTATATGCCGGAAAAAATGTTTAAAAAACATTTTCCGGAAAGTTTTGCTGATAATCAGTGTGTAAGTGACTCCCACTATCTGCTGAAAGTGGGAGTTTTTGTTTAACCGGGCTATTTTATTTTTGCATAATATCCTGAAATATTCATAGCCTTACGGCATCGTTTATTTAAACCTAAAATTCCTTGAAATTTGATGGCTTCCAATACAAATTATTA
>JANWJP010000200.1 GCA_025451895.1 Robertmurraya sp. | reverse complement strand
CAAATGTTGGAAACAAGTTTAAAAACAGAGACGAAGTCATGGCAGAGATTGCACGGATACTCGGACCCGGTTGTGATATCAGTGTAGAACTGAATAATCCGTTTGAAAAAGATTTTAATGTGATTTTAGAAGAATGTGCCAAGTTTAAGGAAATGTTTTCGAAGTACAGAGTGGTTATTAAGGTTCCTCATACCGGTGCCGTAACTCCGGCAAATGTCAATCAGTTGCTCAACGGAAATAAGAAATTGGATGTGCGTTTTGACCAGGTAAATACAGAAGATGCCTTCAGAGGCCATAATATTGCACTGAAATTGCATGAGCACGGGTACAGGGTGAACTTCACATTAATGTTTGAACCGTTCCAAACCCAGCTTGCGTTACAAGCGCGTCCGTATTTTATCAATACATTCTTGAGACACAGATTGAAACAATCTGAAAAAATAAAACAATTCATCGATGCTTATAAGGTAACCGGCGACGAACTCTATTTGGAACAATTAAAAGAATACTTTATTAATAACGACTACTTTACCCCGACAGACAATAATATGCAGCTCAGCAAAGTACTGAAGTTTGGACAAGACATTCTTAAGTACAGACGTTTTGAAGATGCTGAGGGCTCAGACGGTCTCGATGGAATGCGTCATAATCTCCGGGCATTGAAGAATTGCAATATGCCGGATACGAGACTGATTGTTTGTTCAATGGAAGGACCTCACAATTATCCGGATATTGACAAACTATTAAATGAACCGGAGTTCATAGATATGAATCATAAGGTAGTTATTACCGCAGAGCCGAATTATTTGGCACGGTTTACATCAACCAACCAGGTCATTTCATATCAAAGACGTTTCATGAACGCAGTACAGGGGCAAGAATAAATACATCCCGATAAAACTTTTTTGTATTAAGCAGTTTGAAAGCTAAAAAGTGCTACATTATGAAAAATATTGTAGAAATATCGAAAAACCTATGCTATCATGTATATACAACTTAGAATTACTATACCAGAATAATAATTATGTTATGATTAAAAGGAGGGAAGATAAGGAAACCGAATACTCTGCGGGAACCGGGAAAATCTGTTATACAGCAGAAAGTAAACAACTCGTTCATCAATTTATTTGCAACAACTATTAATCTGCAATTCTATTAACATGTATGTATGTCCTTAGAAAAGTTTTCGGGAAAGAAACCGGGCAAACTCTGAGCCTGGACAAATTTTATAAGAATAGTATTTTCCGTAAACAAAATCGGATATTCCTGAAAGCGTTTAAATATCACTTCTTTAGTAAACTGCATCACGAAACAGAAAAGAAGATCCTTCCCTCCCGGAATGCCGGCAAAAGGAGTCCGGAAAGAAAACCTCTTTGGAACGGAGGGATGGGTCTTCGCTCTGTCGGATAGCAATACGTACTGAAGCAGATCCGGAATACAGGATTAATTGGGAATCTGTCCCACCCAATGCTGAAGTTTTGTCTGTCATTGACCGGAAGTTGTTACTGTTGAATGCGTTTCGGCATTTACATATTCAAATAATGCCGGACAAAATACTGCTGCTGCAATGAAAGAACCAGTCAAGTGTTCAGATATAACTTCATCATAGGATTTAATTTGTGCATTTTTGCTGCAGATTACACCCCTTGAAAGCTGTTTATGCAAAACCCCGGTATGTTCCTGCGTTGTATAAAGGATTTTTCAGTTGTTTGTTGGAATTGTCAACCGGTATTCACGTCAATTTCTTTTTTCTCAGGAAGTTCAATTGTTAGAAAACTGCAACCTTTTCAAAGGGTTTTGAAAACGCTCCCGTGCTGAACTTTTTATTCAGCATTTTTGAGGGGATTTTCAGCTTGCAAAAATTCAATATTTAAAAACACATACACACACTATATAAGTTTTTTTCGGTTTTTTCAAGTTTTTTGTTCAAAATCCATTTACAGGAGGTGGGTTCTGTGAAATTAGGCGGGATCGATTTGAGCAGAGAATCATTAGCTCAAATGATGGACTTTTCTGCGCTCAATCCTGATGTGACAGAGGAAGAGATTATAGAATGCTGCAAAATCGCCAAGGAATACAATTTTAAAGGTTTTCATGTCAATCCGATTTGGGTTCCAACTGTTGCAAGAGAACTTGAGGGTACAGGAATAGAAACAGGACTGGTTATCAGCTTCCCCTTTGGCACTAATCCGACAAATATCAAGGTCCTGGAAGCCAAAGATGCAGTCAGGGTGATGAATGGAAGACCGGCTGTTATTGATATGGTGACGAATGTCGGCAAGTTAAAAGGCGGGGACTATGAATATTACAAAAATGATATCGCCGAGGTTGCAAAGGTAGCCCATGATGCCGGAATAGAGTGTAAGGCTATACTGGAAGTTTCTTTGTTAACAGATGATGAAATTATTAAGGCTTGCGAACTGGCTGCTGAAGCAGGTGCCGATTGGGTAAAAACCTCAACCGGCCGTCACGGAGGACCAACATTGGAACAAGTGATCTTAATGAGAAAGCATTCTCCTCCACATGTAAAAGTAAAGGTGGCAGGGACAGGAGGCTTCTGGACTCCGATGGTTGCATTAGGCTGCTTAATGGCCGGTGCCGAAAGAATCGGTACAAGAAGGGCCCCGTGGATTGTTGATGAACTCTCAAAGCTGTTGCCCGAGTTAATAAAGGAATAAGACTCACGTTATTTTCGTGGAAGTGTGTATTTACACAATAAAAATAAACTAATGGGAGGATTATTAATGGGGAAATACTTAGTAGGCATTGATGAGGGAACAACAGGTTGTATGACATGTGTCTTTGACTTGGAAGGAAATATCGTGGGCCAGGCTTATCGTGAATATCCATGCTATTATCCGAAACCGGGCTGGGTGGAACAGAAGCATGATGATATTCTTAACGGACTTTATGAGTCTTGTAAAGAGGCCATTACATCATCAGGAATTGATCCGAATGAAATTATTGCGGTTGGCTTGTCGAGCCAGGGCAGTATTACAGGTCCTGTAGATAAAGATGGAAAGCTGTTAAGAGACTTCATCGGCTGGCAGGATGTCAGGGGCTCAGAAGAAGTAAAAGAAATAGAATCAAAGATTTCCAGGGAGGAACTCTATAAAATTACCGGGCATCCTCTTGGAGAAATGTTCAGTATCAGTAAAAATATGTGGTTCCGCAAGCATGAACCCCATTTGTATGAAAAAACACATATGTTTACAACAGCTCAGGACTATTTTTTGAAACATCTTGGTGCGGATGATTATTTTACAGATATTTCTTCAGCAAGCCGTGAAGGATTCTTTGATGTAGATAATCATGAATGGAGTAAAGAAATTTTGGAGCTGTTTGATTTTGATATTAATCAACGGCCGAAAATTGCAGAGGGCGGACAACCGGTAGGTAAAGTTACAAAATCTGTTTCTGAGAAAACCGGTTTGCCGGTAGGGGCACTGGTATGCGTCGGTGCGCATGACCAAAACTGTTCAACCTATGGTTGTGGAGCAGTTGAAGACGGAGACGTGGCAATGGTCATTGGCACTTTTGGATCTTGCTTTGTCGTTTCCGATAAACCGATTCGTGACCCATATGGACAATTGGTAGTTAAAGGTAATGTTGGTCCGAAGAACTGGACAATTGAAGCTTTTGCAAATACTGCAGCAAGCAGTTACAGATGGTTTAAAGATACTTTCGGAGGATCAGAAGCAGCCTATGCCAAACTCATAAATGAGAACGTTTACAACTTAATTAACAAGCAAATCGAGCAAGTTCCTCCGGGAGCAAACGGAGTAATTTTCCTTCCGTATTTACAAGGAAACGGACTTAAAGCCAACTTTAGAGCCAAGGGTGCATTCATCGGCATGAGTCTTGGAACAACCAAGGGTGAAATGGCCAGAGCCGTTATGGAAGGTATTTGCTATGAAATGAAAGATATTCTTGAACACCAAAAGAAAGCCGGAATTAATATTGATGGAATCAGAGTAACGGGCGGAGGTTCCAGAGCGCCGCTTTGGGCACAAATGCAAGCTGATATCTTCCAGAAGCCGATTTATACACTGCAAACTTCTGAAACTGCTACATTGGGTGCAGCACTTTATGCCGGAGTTGGTGCCGGAGTTTATAAGGATTACAAAGAAGCTGTTGATATTGCAGTTCGTGTATCCGGTCAATATGATCCGAATCCGAAAATGGCTGATGTTTATGAAGAGGCATATGGAAGATTTGTAGAAGCTTATGAAGCATTGGCAAAAGGCGGAGTTTTCTAATCTGAAAAATAAAAGGATATATTTAACTTTTACCGGTTAAATATATCCTTTCAATAAAAATATTATGAAAGAAGGAGTAATACCATGATTGATTTTTCAAAAATGACGAAGCGGGATATTGGTAAGTTGTTTGACTATGCGATTTTACCTAAAGACACTACAGAAAAAGACATTAGAGAAGGCTGCCGAAAAGCTATTGAGTATAATTGTAAGGCTTTCTGTTTTTCATCTTCATATTGGACACCGATTGTTGCTGAAGAATTGAAAGGAACAGATATCCAAGTGGGCGCAGCGATTGGATTTCCGTTTGGACAACAATCCAGTGCTGTAAAAGCATTTGAAACAGAAGAAGCAGTCCGTCTGGGAGCAACCGTTCTTGATAACTGCATGAACGTGGGAGCTTTGAAAGACAAAAAATATGATGAAATTCTGAGGGAATTCAGAGAATATAAAGAAGCTGCCGGACCGGCAGAAACAAAAATGATTATTGAAGTGGCATTTCTGACAGATGAAGAAATTGAAACTGCTTGTAAACTTGTGGCAGAAGCCGGAATTGACTGGGCCAAATCTTCAAGCGGCCAATACCAGGGGCCTTCACTGGAACAAGTCCGTATCATGGTTAATACATTGAAAGGCACCAACACAAGAGTAAAAGTATCCGGAGTTAAATTCCCAAGACCTCAAAATGCGTACACATTCCTTATGGCCGGTGCAGAATTAATCGGTTCACGCGCGGTTCCGGAAATTATCGACTCATTAGATCTCATGCGCGAAATTGGAATAGTACCAAAATATGAAGGAAAATAATCCTGCTTATATAAGATGATATTCAATAATTATATCCGGGGCTCCCTGATAAAAACTTTTGATAAAGCAAGTGGAGAAAAACAGTTTGGTTTTTGCTCCACTGGCTTTTTGCATTATTGGATTGTATTTGGAAGAAACCTGGGATTTTGGTATAAACCGGCAGGGGGGTATCACAAAAAATATCTGTGAGCTGCGCTCGCCTCGACTAAAGTTTTTTAAAAAAATACGGACGGTGGTAAGTTGTGCCTCCGCCCGGTCTGAAGACAATAAATATGTTCCGACTCACAGCCGCAGGTGGAAAATTTTTAAAGAATGCTTCCTTGCCGGAAGATTTTCTTTTGTTAATTTATTAAAACGTTTACAATGTCGATTGCAAACATACCTTTTGAAAAGGGAACTCACGCTTCAGGTTATTAAGCTTTTGGAGCACAAAGGATCATCTGCTGGAAAAAATCAGCGGGGAAAAGGCTTTGTCCTTTACTTTCACGTATCATAATCGGCCTTGTAATTAACCATGCCGGTTAATATTTTTCGGCAGGTTTCAAAGTTTTTGTTCTTAATTGAGTTGTATATATCCCAGTGGGCTTTAACACTTGTTTTCGCTTTGCGAAAAGCCGGATTCTCTATTCGTTTATAAGCGACGGTTATCATAAATTCACGAATTGCTTCTTTGGCCGTTGAAAAGGCATATATTAGCAAATCATTGTGTGACATGCTGCAAAGATGACTGTGAAGTTCAAGGTCACAACGAACCAGATTTTTTAAAAGTCCGGCAGCCTCAGGAGACCCGGGTGCCGAAGCGGTGTAGCCGGCCATATATTTTTCGTATTTCTCACAATGTTGACGCAGTATTTCAAGCTCCGCAGGTGTTGCCCGCAAGATAGCCAGACGCGCACATTCCACTTCTATAATGACCCGGAATTCCGTGATATCATCCAATAATTTTGGAGTCATATAAAAATCATAAATTTGTTCCATATGTTTTTCAAAATCAAAGGAACGCACATAAGTGCCATCACCGGCCTTTGTTTCCAAAACCCCAATTATATTAAGCTTTTGAAGAGCCATACGAACCGTAAACCGGTTGACACCGAAAATATTTGCTAATTCACTCTCAGAAGGTATTTTCTTATTAAGCGCCCAAGTACCATCCAAAATGAACGTTTTCATTTTCTCAGTGATTAAATCAACGGTGGAGACTTTTTTGATTTTTGTTTCATTAGTATCCATATCACTCATCCATTCTTCAATCTTGTATTTAACGTAATTCTTTTAACTATCCGTTTAGAAAAACATTGAATACAGCAGAGGCAGGTTCCGGGTTTTTGGCTGTTAATGTAAAAATCTTTTAGAAACCCCGTTTTGAATGAGGCTTTCTTTGAAACTGTAAAATCCGTCATCATTTCATATAGTCATATTATCTCATGATTCTCATATATAGCGGGCCTGTTTTCCTGCTAATTTCACAAAAATGTACCTTTTTTTGTCATCGTCAGATTGACTGAAAACACTTACAATGGTACGATTTACCTGGTAACCATTTGATAACCTAGTGAACAAGTGACTGAGTAACATTTTTTAACTTGAATGATTAAAATTTCAGATTTTGTGCTAAAGGTTCTCCGGCCAAACCAGACAGGCAAACTACAGTATGTCGTTTTGTTAAAGAGATAACATAGTAAAAATGTCACAGGCTCAGTGAACGTGGTCCTATTTTTCCAAGAATGATAGAAACCGTTCAAAATGATAAATATTCAAATAAAACAGCATAGAGAAAAGGAGCTATTGAAAAATGTCAAAATTAAAGGAAGAAGCATTAAAAATACACCTGGAACACCGGGGGAAACTCGCGGTTAAACCAAAGGTTCCTGTAAATGATGCAAAAGATCTGAGCCTTGTGTATTCACCGGGAGTTGCGGCGCCTTGCCTGGAAATACATAAAGATAAAGACAGGGTGTTTGATTATACTTCCAAGGGAAATTTGGTGGCTGTAGTATCAGACGGCACTGCAGTACTTGGATTGGGAAATATCGGACCGGCGGCTGCGATGCCGGTTATGGAAGGTAAAGCATTATTATTTAAAAGCTTTGCAGATGTAGATGCTTTTCCCATTTGTTTAGACACAACAGATACGGACAAAATTGTTGAAACCGTTAAATTGTTGGAGCCAACCTTTGGCGGCATAAATTTAGAGGACATTGCAGCGCCGAAATGCTTTGAAATTGAAAAGCGTTTGCGCAAAGAGTGCAATATCCCGGTTTTTCATGACGACCAGCATGGTACGGCTATTGTGACGGCTGCAGGGTTGATTAATGCATTAAAACTTGCGAATAAAAAAATTGAAGATATTCGTGTTGTAGCAAACGGTGTCGGTGCTGCAGGAGTAGCGATCATCAAGCTTTTGATGTATATGGGAGTGAAAGATGTTATTCTTTGCGATTCAAAAGGGATTCTTTATGAAGGACGTCCTGCAGGGATGAACAGAATCAAAGAAGAATTGGCCTTCCAGACAAACAGGGAGAAAAAACAGGGGACACTCGCGGATGCTCTTGTGGGAGCTGACGTATTTATCGGAGTTTCTGTCGGTGGCGCTGTAACAAAAGACATGGTCCGCTCGATGAACCAGAACCCGATTATTTTTGCCATGGCGAATCCGACACCGGAGATTATGCCCGAGGAAGCAAAAGAAGCCGGGGCTCTTGTAGTGGGTACCGGACGTTCTGATTTTCCAAATCAAATCAATAATGTGCTGGCATTCCCGGGTATTTTCCGCGGTGCCTTGGATGTTCATGCGACAGAGATTAATGAAGAAATGAAACTGGCTGCTGTTCAAGCCATTGCAGGATTAGTTTCAGAATGCGAATTGCATGCAGATTATGTCATTCCGGATCCATTTGATCCAAGAGTTGCGGCATATGTAGCGGCAGCGGTGGCCGAAGCGGCAATGAAAACAAATGTTGCCCGCAAAACCGTAAACGTTGAGGAAATTAAACAACGGTTGCTGAAGAAATCGGCAGAAAGAACTCCTGTTTTGGTTTGACGGCGAAACTTTAGCCTATTTCAAACCAGAGCAGGACACGATAGCACTGATTACAAATATTTACCCTGATCTGGCGGGGCAAACGCTAAAAAATTTCAAGTCGTTGAAAACAGAGGCAGTGGAAGTCCCGACGGAATTACTTTTATTTGCTAAAAACAGTTTTTTCATTTGAGTTTTTCAGTTTTTGGTGAAGCCAGGCTGAACCGGGTGAGTCAGGTCTTGAGGACATGGGTTCTCATGTGAACTGGGATAATGGTATTGGAGGTGGATGTAATCAGGCACAGCAGCAACTTAAAACCCGGTCTGAGTTGTTTGTTTTGCGGTTTTATTTAAAACAACAATTTGTCCGGTTCAGTAACGGCATTTATGTGAAATAATTCACAAATATAAACCCGGTATTAAAAACATAAAAAGAAAAACCTTGCAGGCGCCGGGAAAGAAAAAGTCTGCAGGGATATTCAATGGAAGGGAGTAAAACAGAATGCGTTTAAAAGACAAAGTTGCAATTATTACCGGAGGAACATTTGGAATTGGAGAAAGTACAGTAAGATTATTTGCCAGGGAAGGGGCAAAAGTAGTCATTGCTGCGCGCAGTGTGGATAAAGGAACCAAATTGGCAAATGAGATTAAAGAAGAAGGCGGGGAAGCACTGTTTGTACGGACTGATGTTTCCAAGGAAGAAGATGTAATCAATCTTGTTAAGCAAACGGTAGATACTTACGGCAAATTAGATATCATGTTTGCTAACGCAGGCATCGGCGATATGCAGGACCTTGCCGATTGTACCCTGGAAGAATGGAATCGTACGATCAGCGTTGACCTGACAGGCGTGTTTCTTTGCAACAAACATGCTATTCAGGAAATGGAAAAGAACGGAGGCGGTTCGATTATTAACTGTGCTTCAATTTTGGGGCATGTTGGCCAGGTTTCAGTTTCTGCCTATGCTGCAGCAAAAGGCGGCGTGGTCAATATGACACGTGCTGCAGCTGTTACGTATGCAAACAGAGGAATCAGAGTCAATGCCGTTTGCCCGGGATATATTGATACACCAATTTTAGATGATACCCCTAAAGAAGTTCTTGATTCTTTGGTGTCCATGGTCCCGGCAAAACGATTGGGAAAACCGGAAGAAGTGGCAAATTGCGTGCTATTCCTTGCCAGTGATGAATCATCATTTGTTACAGGAGCAAACTTGCTGGTAGACGGAGGCTATACTGCACAGTAATTCAGACTTTTTGATTTGATTTGCGGTAAGGGAAGGTTCAAAAGATCTGATAGAGAAAATCAGCCGGCCATTTTCTGTGGCCGGCGGACATTCATAATTTGCGGCAAACTGTCTTTTGTATTGCTTATTTCATCTTTTAGACATTGAAAATGTATGTGCATATTATTTGCTATTTACGGGCAGAATGTTGAAGGGAAAAACGGGCAAATTGGCGTGGCTGTTTTTACAAATAAAGCAATGATCCTGTCTTCTCCCGCAAAATTTATACCCGGCTTTTGATATAATGTCTTGGATAGTTCCCGGAAAAAACCGGGCCAAAGTATTTGACAGTCAAATTCTTATCACGAAGATTTCTAAAATGGAGAATGTTGTATATACAGGTATAAATAAATATTGACGAGCATTATTCAATAAGTTATTATGAATTAAGAATAATTTTAGAAAGGTAAATGTTTCAAATGATACTCAAACGTGAAGATCCCAAACCATTATATCAACAACTGGAAGAGATCATTCGTGAAAAAATAGAAAGTGAAGAATGGAAGCCCAATACAGCCATTCCATCGGAAAATGAATTAAGTAAAATGTATGGCATAAGCAGAATGACTGCAAGATCAGTTATAACTCAATTTGTAAGAGAAGGCAAATTATACCGCGTTCAGGGAAAAGGAACATTTGTCTCTGAACCTAAAATAACGACATCATCCCTGTCTTACATGGGAATTCGCGAGCAACTGGAACGCATGGGTTATCAGATAAAAACAAAACTTCTTGATGTAAAAAAGGTACCCTGCAATGAAAGAATTGCAAGAAAACTGGAACTGCCCCAGAATACTGAGGTATATATTATCGAACGGTTAAGGTATGTAAAAGATGAACCTCTCAGTATACATACATCGTATATACCTGCAGAGTATTGCAAAAATCTTGAAGAAACGGATCTTGAAGGAGAACAGCTTTGTGTCATTTTGGATAAAGAGTATGGCCTTAAACGCAAAAAGGTTATTGAAACTTTGGAATCTTCGTTGGCAACTGAGAGAGAAGCTGCGTTGTTGTCCGTTAAACCGCGCTTCCCGTTGTTAATGCTGGAAGACACCATATATGATGCCAATGGAAGACCTTTTGAATATACAAAAGTTCTTTTCCGTGGAGATAAAATAAAAATTAAGTTTCAGTATGAGAATTAAGAGAAAAAACGGTCATTTTGAAATTAATATATTTTGAGATTAATGCTTAATGCAGAATTAACTTTATTTTTTTGTTATGCGGGCTAGGAAACAGGAAAATGCGGAACAGAAATTTCTATTTACATGTGGGAAAGACGGATAATTTTTTTGAAAGCTTGCTGCTTTTTGATACAGCATAATTTTTTCCGGATAAACAACGGTTTTTTCGGGATTTGAGATATCTTATATCCGGGGAAAATGATTTTGCAGCTGATTTTTTTGGAGAAAATGCTTATGCAGTAATGATCTATTTTATTCCGGGGATTTTGAAGCTTTGTTGGTTGGTTAAAAATTGCTGCCAATTCCGGTGTGATTTGCTGTTCCGGAGATTGAAATTGGTCCGCTTTATATTTCCCGCGCGAATATTTGCATGTATTATTTCATTTATATATAAGGGGATGTCTGATATGTCCCCAAAAAATAAAGCAAGTGGAGAAAACAGTTTGTTTTCCTCCACTTGCTTTTCTATTATTTGGATTAT
>JANWJP010000199.1 GCA_025451895.1 Robertmurraya sp. | reverse complement strand
TCCAGAGTTTGCAATAAAATTCCAGCTAATTTGATTGGATCCTAATAATTTGTATTGGAAGCCATCAAATTTCAAGGAATTTTAGGTTTAAATAAACGATGCCGTAAGGCTATGAATATTTCAGGTTATAAATAAAAAAATTGCCTGGTAGAACGCGAAAATGACTGTTCATCGATCATTAAGCTTATAAATACAGAAGAAAAGCTGTTCCCCTGGGACTTGATTTAATTATTTTATAAATGCCCTCTTGAAACAGCTTTGCATAACAATAACCAAGCAGCGGAAAAGCATGTATTCCGCTGCTTAAGTTGTTTTATCTATTATTTTACGGCATATTTTTGCTTTGCTTCAATACGGCGGCGGTGCAGGATAGGTTCTGTATAGCCGTTTGGCTGATTATAGCCTTCGAATACTAAATCGCAAGCTGCCTGGAAGGCAACGGAGTCTTCGTAATTGGGTGCCATTGGACGATAGTTCGGATCACCCGCATTTTGCTCATCAACAACCTTTGCCATGCGCTTAAATGTATCGAGTACTTGTTCTTTCGTAACAATGCCGTGATGCAGCCAGTTTGCCATATGCTGGCTGGAAATTCTTAATGTTGCTCTGTCTTCCATCAGGCCGATATCGCGAATATCAGGCACTTTGGAGCAGCCGACACCTTGCTCTACCCAGCGGACAACATATCCCAGAATTCCCTGGCAGTTATTTTCAAGTTCTTCATTGATTTCTTCGGCACTCCAGTTAGTGTCCTTGGTCACAGGAATTTGCAGGATATCATCGCGTAAATTTTCAATTTCATTGACCAATTGTTCTTGAACGCTTGCCACATCTACTTGGTGGTAGTGAAGAGCATGAATTGTTGCAGCTGTTGGTGATGGAACCCAGGCTGTGTTCGCACCGGCCTTCGGGTGTCCGATTTTTTGCTCATACATTTCTGCCATAAGGTCTGGCATCGCCCACATTCCTTTTCCAATTTGGGCTTTGCCGCGGAATCCTGTTTGCAGACCGATGTTTACGTTGGATTTTTCATAGCTTGACAGCCATTTTGTATTTTTCATCTCGTTCTTGCGGATCATCACGCCTGCTTCCATGGATGTATGGATTTCATCCCCTGTCCGATCGAGGAATCCGGTATTAATAAAGACCACTCTTTCTTTAACCTTGCTGATACAATTCTTCAGGTTCAAACTTGTTCTCCGCTCTTCGTCCATTACACCGATTTTCAAGGTGTTCCGCTTAAGTCCGAGCATATCCTCAATCCGTCCAAAAAGTTCGTTTGCAAAAGCAACTTCTGCTGAACCGTGCATCTTCGGCTTAACAATGTAAATAGAGCCTTTTTCAGAGTTTCGGAAACGGCCGTTGCCGAGAATGTCATGCTTGGCAATTAAGCTTGTAATAACGCCATCCATGATTCCCTCCGGAATTTCACGGCCTTCTTTGTCAAGAATTGCTTCTGATGTCATCAGATGACCCACATTGCGGACAAACAACATCGAACGTCCTTTTAATGTTAACGTACCGCCATCAGGAGTTTGGTAAGTTCGATCTTCGTTAAAGGAGCGGGTCATCATTTTTCCGTTTTTCATGAATGTGGCAGTTAAATCTCCTTTTACAATTCCGAGCCAATTCCGGTAAACTGTGGTTTTGTCTTCAGCATCAACTGCTGCTACCGAATCTTCGCAGTCCATAATGGTCGTAATGGCTGATTCAAGTATAATATCCTTAATACCCGCTTTATCCGTTTTTCCGATCGGATGATTGCGATCGATTTGAATTTCAATATGGAGACGATTATTTTTTAACAAAACGACAGAAGGTTCTTCAAGGGAACCTTGATAACCGACAAACTTCTCTTCTTCTTTCAGGCCGGTTTTTTCATTATTTTCTAAAGTAACTACCAGCTTTCCGTCAGCAATTTCATATTTAACAGCATCTTTGTGGGAGCCGTTATTTAATGGAACTGCCATATCAAGGAAATCGCGTCCAAAAGCAATAACCTTTTCTCCGCGGACCGGATTATAGCTTGTTCCTCTCTCAGCTCCGTTTTCTTCACTGATCGCATTCGTTCCGTACAACGCATCATAAAGACTTCCCCAGCGGGCGTTTGCCGCATTAATCGCATAACGGGCATTATCAATCGGAACAACGAGCTGCGGTCCGGCCTGAACAGCAATTTCATCATCCACATTTTCTACCGTGATTTGGAAATCTTCCGTTTCCGGCTCCAAATAACCAATTTCCTCTAAAAATGCTTTGTAATCTTCAAATTTAAAATCTTTGTTTTCTTTATGCCATTCGTTAATCTTCTTTTGCATGTCATCACGTACAGCCAAAAGTTCCCTGTTTTTCGGAGCTAAATCATCAATCAATTTTTCAAAATCTGCCCAAAACTTTTCCTGATCCACTCCGGTTCCCGGGAGAGCATTTTTATTGATAAATTCTGCAAGAACCGTGGCAACCTGAAGATTTCCAATTTTTACATACTGCGTCATGCATAATTCCTCCTCAAATTTCTTGTAAAATATCAATCTCTTTCGTGATTTTTCACCTATACTCCATCTATGTGTTTGGTATTACGCAACACCGTTTCTACAACTCTTTAAAAAAGATATTACCATGTCACTATCAGGTAATTCAATATCTTTATTGAATTTTATGAATTTTTTAATAACATTTGTTGGTTTGCCAATGAAAGATATGGTTTGAAAAAACTCTTTTTCCAAAGGCCATGTTAAAAAATCCGCCTGCACTTCATATCTTTGCAAACCCAATTTCGTTTGGTCTAAATTCCCCCTGCAAAACGTTTCGGATTAAGAACCCGGTTCGGATCTACCTCCGACTTAATACTGTAAACAAGGTAGAAAAAGGACGGCAATTCACCCCAGACATTAATTTTCCTGCGCAAAGACAAAGCGAGATGATTAATAATGACATATCCGTTAAACAGCAAAACTGCCTTTTTTAAGAGAAGGATGATTTCCTTCAACTCCGTCATTGTCCCCCATACATACACATGACAGATCCCTGTTCCGAAACTTCCATGACCCTCAACATGAACGCCGCGTTTATTCCGTATCCGTTCCGTCTCCCGTAAAATTTTCCAAACTTCCATTCTTTCAACTCCAATTTTTAAGGATGCGGCTTTATCAAATTCCTGCTGTTTCCCATTTGGTCTGATCCTATAAAAATTTCCCCAAAAGTTGCGGGCCGTTTCTTCTTCAAAAATAACTAACCCCGCATGGGCCGGTTTTAATTTCTTTACAATTTTCTCCCGGGATAAAACATCGTTTCGTTCACCTTCAAAACTTATTGCCAGGGAATAGCAGTTGCGTCCAAGCATCCGTGCTGTCAGAGCAGGAGTTAATAACTCCAATGCAGTCAGTTCCGGCAGCGAATCTGAAATTTTGCGGGCAACAGCTTGTACTTCTTCCAAACGTTCTTCATAAAACATCATAAGAACAAGGTGTTCACAAAGCGGGAGCGGACGGGTTTTAAGAGTAATCTCCGTTAAAATTCCCAGCGTGCCCATGGAACCGATATATAACTTATTCATTGCACAACCGTTCTTTTTTTCCGTCCCTCCGAACCGGGAAACAAACCCGTTTGGACAAACTACGCGAAAACCGGTGACCGCGTCCCGGATCGCACCGTATCCGAGCCTCTTTGGTCCGTTATCATTAGTGGCAATAATCCCGCCAATCGTTGCATCTTCCGGAAAAAACGGGTCAAATGCCAGTTTTTGATTAAAAGTTTCCAAATACCGCTGAATCTCTGCAAAGGGCGTACCTGCCTTCACGGTAATCAAATGCTCCTCCGGTGAATGGACAGAAATTCCTTTATAATCCTCCATGGAAATCAGAATATCGTATATTGCCTCTGTTCCGCCAAAACCTCTTTTTGTTCCGCCGCCAATCACAGATACGGTCTTTTTGTTTTCATTTGCATAGGACAAAACCTTGACAATCTCATCCTCCGTTTTCGGGTAAACAACCACTTTGGCGCTATTGCCCAACGGGTGAGACTGGAACTTAACCATTTCCGCTGAACCTTCCGTCATCAGACTTTCCAGATCAGCCAATAAGTCCGTGGTCATCCGGACCTGCCCTCCCTTCAGCTTTTTTATTAAATTTTTGTTTTGATCCTATGTATCAGTGATTTTCGGACGGCCGCCTTTCTTTTACAAGGCTCTGTTACATTTCAACAGCTGAATCATACTATTTATCATAGCTGATTAAAAAAACGCATCGGCCGCGCTTACCTATATACCGCATAAAAATATTTTTCTATATTTTTTCTTATTCAATATTTAAACACTGCAAGAAAATATTTTCAATATATTCTGAATTTATTATTAATATATAGGTTTTCAGTATTATAAAATAATTAATCTCGTCAATATGTAACAATGACTTTATGTGTATAAAATTCCTTAACTTTACAAATACTAGTCCATTAAGAGGTGGATGAAATTGTGGCTGCTGAACGCTTTTCAAAATTGGCAGGAATCGCGCTATAAAAATCACATCGAACAAATGAAAAAGGATAATAAATGTCCCGATTGTGGAGGTAGGGGATTTCATTTCTATCCTGCATACGAGTTTATTTTTTGCCCTGAACAAATAGATTGTTCATCATGCGCCGGCACAGGAACATATCAGAATTGGGTGAACAAATTATAAAAAGAGGTCAAAGCTTTTATCGACCTCTTTTTATCATGATTAGAGTTCATTTAAGCAGTTTTACCGTGTTCCGTGCTGATATGTTTGCCTTTCTGTCTCAACTACAGAAGTTCGGTTAAAGGAGCGCTGCAGCAGATGGCCGTAAAAAGATGCCAGAACCTGCTGAAACAGCATACCGAGAATAACCGGCAGGGCGACAGGAGAGGGAAAATACGTGACTGCGATGACAGCACCCGCACTGATATTTCTCATTCCTCCCGTAAAAGTAAGGGAAATAATATCTTCTTTTTCCCACTTAAAATATTTCCCAATCATCCATGAAATAAAATAGCCGGACAGGGCAATGAACAGAACGGAAATTGTAACTAATACCAATTTCAAATTAACATCCCTTATGTACGGAGCAATCGTAGAACTGTTAATCATCACAACAAGAGCCAATCCGAGCTTGGAAAACGGCCCCAGCAGATTGCTGAGTTTTTCCGAAGTTTTATCCCGGGTAAATTGATGAAACAACATCCCTAAAACTGATGGAACGACCACCATTCCAAACAGCCCGCCCATCATCGCCCACACATCCATTTCAATTTGCTGGCCGACAATAAGAGAAAGGCTGTAAGGCACAATAAAAGGCGAAAGCAAAGTATCAATTAAAATAACGGAAAGTGCTGCTGCGATATTTCCGCGATGAATCGTCACCCAGATAAAACTTGTGATTCCGGTTGGGATCACAACAGCCAAAATCAGGCCGGTAATCGTATAAATATCCCCGTGAAAAACAAGATGGCCATACATATAAGCCCAAACAGGCATGATCACATGAAGAATAAAGAGAGCAACAATAATTGGCACCGGCCGGGAAAGCGTTCTTCCAAAAGCCTTAAAATCCGACCTTAAACTTCCTGTAAAAGTCATTAAAGCAAAAATCCACGGAACTAAATACGTAAAATCATTCAAATTTTCCGAAAAAACAATCCCAAGAACAACACTTGTCGGAGTAATAACTGGGATGATCCGGTTTAAAAACACATTGACCTTTTGCAAATTTGACATAGAATTCTCCCTCTATGCTGTTAATGTAACAAAATGACATTTCTTATATTAAAGCTCTTTTTGGAAAAATGAAAGTTTTTTACCCGTCAACCGTTTTCAAACATTTGCGGGAAGATATTGCCTAAATACAATAAACGCCCAGTGCAAATACTATGAAAGCATGAATGACTGAAAGGATTGCTTAACTATGCTTTCAAAACAACAACTAGCCGAAATCAAAACACAACTGGAACAACAAAAAAGAGAACTTGAAAACAGAGCTGAAATGAATGACAACTTCGGTTTGAATGCCGGTCACTATCATGAATCCTCCGGGGAATTGTCCAGTTATGATAATCATCCGGCCGATGAAGGAACCGAGCTTTATGAGCGGGGAAAAGATTTTGCCCTCTTCGAACATCACCGGATTGAATTAGAGAATATTAAAAAGGCTTTGGAAGCGATTGAAGAAGGAACATACGGCAGATGTGAAGTCTGCGGAAAAGCCATCGATCCGGAGCGGCTTAAAGCCCTTCCAACCACAACTTTTTGCATTGAACATTCCCCTGATCAAATAACCTCCCACGAGAGGCCATTGGAGGAAGGCGTACTCATGCCTCCCTTCGGAAAATTTGACATGGACGAAAAAGATGAAACTGTTTTCTTTGACGCAGAGGATTCCTGGCAGGAAGTTCAAAGCTGGGGGACTTCGGAAACTCCCTCCGATTTTATTGAGGTTGAAGATCATTACAATGATGTTTACGTTGAATCCGAAGACAGGATAGGCTATGTGGAGGATTATGAAAATTTCGTCGGTGTGGATATTACCGGAAACAACATCACTGTTTATCCTGCAACACTTCATGAAAAACTTGAAAATGAGCTGGATGAAGAAGGAATTATGAGCCCCTTTGGTGATTTACCGGCTTATGAGCGTGAACCATATGAAGAAGATGGCCCATACAGGGAACCCGAACATGAAACTGAAGCAAAAAGAAAACAATGAAAAAAGGGCAGTGACGAAAAATTGTCATTGCCCTTTTCCCTTAAAAGTTCTTTCATGGCGTGGCGCCCTTCACTCACAGATGGGGGAAATCTTCGTTCTTTGAGCTTTGCGCATTGAGACTTGCGCTTTGTGCATTGAGCCGCAGGCAAATCCGCCATGGTCAACTAATACAAAAGCTCATATACTTCATTCAGCTGATATACCCTTTCGTCATCGCCTGCCTCTTGGGCATGATGGATTTCATCCGGAAGAACCTCCTCCAGAAAATCAATTTGCTCTTGGGACAGCATTCTTACAAAAGCATCCTCACTGTTTAGATCCTTTTTTCTGATGATGCTGTCAATTTCCTTGGCTGTATCCGAACGATCCGTATAATTGGACAAAATTTCCCGCAAATAGCCGAGCGGGCGGTTCATCGATCGGTTCCCTCCTTTCCTGAAAGGTTTATGCATAGAATACTCTTCAGGAAAGAAAAAATTCATGACCCGGATTTGTATTGTTCGTAGGAAAGTCTTTTTATGGGGATTCTATTTTGATTTTTGGGGACAGCCCGAAGTGTGTTTTTTGTCTTAAAATATCTGCTGTAAGATTTCATGGGGAGAAATTGGAATTTTATTTAATGCAGAATGGTCGATTTAGACTGTTTACAGGAGCAAAATTCAGTCTCATTCTATCGAGAATGTTTGCTTAAACCGGCCATGGGGACATTTTCACTCTTTTTCATGGCCAACTTGTCCGCTTAAACCG
>JANWJP010000198.1 GCA_025451895.1 Robertmurraya sp. | reverse complement strand
ATCCGTCGTTAGAATCGCTGTTTGAAACGCGTCTGCATAATCACTTGTTGTTCCTATATCCAGTTTCTCAATACCCTTTTTAATTTTGTCCATTTGCAAATATTCGCCGATTACACCTGTTGAGGCAACGGCGACTAAATGATCTTCTATGCCAAGCTTAACCCCGGTCAAGCGCCGCATTTCATAAGCATCCTGAAGTCCGCGTTTGCCGGTGCAGGCATTTGCACAGGCACTGTTAACAACAACCGCCTGCAGCTTCCCGCCCTGTTTCAGGCTGTCCTGAGTTACCTTAAGCGGCGCAGCCTGAAAATGACTGGTCGTGTATACGGCTGCGCTGCTTGCCGGTACTTCACTGACAATCATTCCTATATCTTTTTTCGCATATCTTAAACCGGCATGAATTCCGCCGCTGGAAAAACCCCGCGGTGTCAGAATACTGCCATTCCCGATTTCCTTAATTGCTGATACTTCAGATAGAACACCCATCCTATAGTCCCCCTTTATGGATAGACCGGCAGGAACCCAAGACCTGTTGTTTGATCAAGACCAAACATCATGTTTGCATTTTGAACAGCTTGACCTGCCGCACCCTTCATCAAATTGTCAATGACAGAAACAATCGTTAATCGCCCTGTCCGTTCATCAACATTTAATCCGATATCACAGTAATTCGTTGTCACAACCTCTTTTACGGCAGGATAGTTGTTTTCCGGACGTACTCGTACAAACGGTGCATCTTGATAACTCTCTTTATATAATTCCATCACGCGTTTATTATCCCAATTTTCTGAGAGCTGGACATAAATCGTTGCCATAATTCCTCTTGTAATGGGAATAAGGTGAGTACTGAATGTAATTGGCCGGATTCCACTGTTCCATTCCTTCAGCTGCTGTTCAATTTCCGGTGTATGCTGATGTTCATTCACTTTATAAATCCGCAAATTTTCATTAACTTCCGCAAACAAACTCGTATGAACGAGAGATTTTCCCGCACCTGATGTCCCTGATTTTCCGTCAATTATAATACTCCACGGTTCAACAATATTTTCCTTTATAACAGGCGCGAGTCCCAAAAGTGCTGCTGTAGCATAGCAACCGGGGTTTGCTATCCATTTCGCGTCACGGATTCGTTCCATATTCCACTCACTTAATCCGTATACTGCTCCTTGAACAACTTCATCCTTCGCCGGTGTCTTTTTATACCACTTTTCATATTCACCTTCCGTTTTCAATCGCAAATCTCCGGATAAATCAATCATCTTTATATCCCTTGCCGCAAATTCTCCTGCGAGGGAACCGGAGACACCTGAAGGAGTGGCCAAAAAGACAAGATCACTTTCTTCTGCAATTCTATCAAAATCTATTTTTTCCATTTTCTTATCTATGATGTTATACAAATGCGGATATTCATCCCAAATTGTCACTTCATCCTTCGTTGAGTGAATGGAATGTATTTCAAATACAGGATGATTATGCAAAATTCTTAACAGTTCAATGCCCCCATATCCTGTTGTTCCTATGATTGATACCTTCATTATAAATTCATTCCTTATAAATTGTTGTATATTTAATCATAAAAAGTAATTTTTATAAATTTGTATTGCTTATTATTATAAAAACACAACTCAATAAAATCAACCTATTTTTATAGATAACTTGAAAATAAACAAAATCTTTTAAAAACAACAATAATAATACCGCCTTCTACATTTTACGTCCTCCGACTCAAAAACACAAAGATGTTAGAAATCATGCAGAAAAGGCTGTTTTATTAAAGCATAAATTTTCCTTATAAATATGAACAAGAAGATACACCAAAATATGGACAGGAAACCGCAGTCCGGTCAATCCAGGCCCCGGGTAAAAACTCCGGCCCTTAAGCCGTTCGGTCTCCCTGCAGTCATTCATAATGCTGAATTTTCCGGCTTTTATTATCCTCCGAAGTACAAAAAATTTGATTAAAGATAAAGACAGGGTTATATTTATGCATCCCCGAAACTTTTATGCGTTTTCTTGCATGAATATTGACCCGAACGAATTTTTACAAAAAAAGAACCCGGCTTTTTCTGCCGGGTATTTCCCTTTATATTACGATTTGAATGACCATCAAAATAAAGAAAAAAATTGCATTTCCAATCTCAAGAAAACCGACCTGCTTTGCCGTCCAGGGTTTCCCGTACAAATAATAAGCTCTGATGGAACTTGGCAAAAACGCTATGGCGGCAACATAATACCCGCTCACAATCCAGGCCAATGGAACAAGTGCGTGATATATCCAGGATAATCGCTTATAAATAATATTTTTCTTTTCCCGTACCATTGTTTTTACGAAAAAAGTAGATCCGGTAAAAAATAAAATTGACGCTGCAAAACCAAGCCAGGCACCTTCAGTTAATTCTGCTCCATAAAGATAGCTGCTGGCCAAACCGGCAATGGCAAAAACGGTGACCGCACTAATATCATTCAGAAAAGCGCGCTCATTCTTTTTCCAGGAAAAATAACTGTTTATTAGGAAAAACGGCACCATAGCCAAAGCGAAGAAAATAAGAGCCGGTCTCATCCACAGCGGAATCAGCAAAAGCAACAGTGCCGGAACAAAATATATCAATGTCCACTTAATGTAGTATGCCTGTTTTTTTCCTTTAAAAATCAACAGCATCGGATAGGTCGATAAATATAAAAGAAGCCACCCGATAAAGAAAGGGATATGCTGCCAGACAAAACCCGAAGCGGCAACACCGAGCCAAAATGGTACAAGGAGCATAAACCATGCACCATGCTGCTTAGGTAATAAAAGTTTCACTATACACACACTCTCCTACAGTTTCTAACTATAATATAAGTGAAACAAAACCACAGCTGTGTGATATTGATCACACTTCGGAATTTTTGGCGGAGTGATTTCCCTTTGGGGATCCGGTAAATTTTTTTGACTTATTATCGTTTTTCTTTACACGCAGCCCGCAGGCATTCACTGAGCCATTCAAGGCCATCAGGGTCATTTATATGAAAGGCCTCAACATTCTTTATGTTACGATGCTGTATACAAGAATGGTCCCAATAATAAACAGCTTGAATACTTGTGAGATGCAATAATTTTTCCGCCTCGTCCCATGTCCGGAGCAAAACTGCTTTCGGAAAATCTTCCCCCTTATGCCCTTCAATCAAAATCACATCAGTTTGAAAAGGCAAAAGTAAACGAAGTTTTTCCTCCAATGACCACTGTTTTTTTTCCGCGTGAATAATCAGGCGTCCGTCTCCCTCCACTAAGGAAACAACAGCGCCTGCGGCAACGTGCTGCGCAGAATCTTTAGTCTCATCGAGGGCCGGTTTTCCGCCATGGCCGTGATGTTTAATCGTTGCAGCACTCAATCCTTTTTTATTTAAATGCCGGAGCAACTTTTTTATAAAAGTGGTTTTACCGCTGTTTTGAAATCCGGCAATTTGAAAGATCACAGGCTTTACCATGGCCATTTGCTTCCTTCCTGATCTTCCAGCAGGAGTACCTCCACCTCGTCCCCTGCTTTAAATCCTCTTGTTCCACCCGGCAAAATAATTAATGAATTGGCTCCGGCCAGACTTCTGACAATGTTCGATTTATCCTTTCCGCTCGGCACAACAACAAGCCGTCCGTCTTCATAAGACACACTGGCTCTGACAAATCGCGTAAACGGGTTCGTCTTCGGAAAATCCTCATTAAGAGTCGCTTTCACTTTACGGAGATGAGGTTTTTCCGAAAACAGCATCGTGCGGATAACGGGCCGTGCGTATAATTCAAAACCGACAAAACATGCGGACGGATTCCCCGATAAGCCGAACAGAAGCTTTCCTTCGAAAGAAGCAACTGTTGTAACGCTTCCCGGACGCATGGCAATTTTATTAAAAAGAATTTCAGCACCCAGCTTTTGATAAATTTCAGACAAATAGTCAAAATCGCCTACGGAAACTCCTCCGGTCGTAATCAATATATCAACCTTTGCAATAGCTTTTTTTATCGCTTCGAAGCATGTGTCAAAATCATCAGGAAGACTTCCGAAATGCAAGACCTCAGCGCCGGCCCTTTCAATTTGTGCACTGATCATATAGGAGTTACTGTTGCGGATTTTTCCCGGCTGCAGTGGTTCGTGCACATCAAGCAATTCAGTTCCGGTGGCAAACAGCCCCACCCTTGGCTTCACTGCTACCGGTACATCACTGTATCCGAATGTGGCAAGCAACGCCTGAATGCCCGGATTAATCTTAATTCCCTTTTTCACTAAAAGATCGCCTTTTTTCACTTCTTCTCCCTGGAAAGAAACATGATCCCCGGGTTTAACCGGCCGCTTAATCATTATATATTTTTTCCCGTCACGCTCAAATTCCTTTGCTAATTCCAGCATGATGACTGCATCACATTCTGTCGGCATCTGGGCGCCTGTCATTATTCTTACCGCCTGTCCGGCCTGTACTTCTTTTCCGGTCACCATGCCCGCGCCAATATGATCAATTACTTCCAATTCAATCGGATTTAGTGACGATGCATTTTTCGTATCTACAGAACGGACAGCAAAGCCGTCATATCCGCTGCGTGTAAAATGGGGAACATCACTTGTAGCAACCAAGTCCTCCGCTAAAAATCTGCCATAACTCTCGTTTATTGAAACATATTCGGTTTTTCCATAGTATTTATAATTCATCACTCTTTTAACAGCTTCACTCACCGGTATCGGTTTTCTAAACTCCAGCACCAAGTTAAACAACTCCTTTATAAAAATAATTCTGAACATGCTTTGTCCGGTAATTAATATTCATCATCATACTGCAGGATTTTCCTGCCGGCCCAATTATAAGGGTAACGAATAACATTTTACATGAAAAAGATCACATCATTTCACCTAATTTATGTCTAAAAAACAAAAAATAATCACACCAACCCCGTCATAAATACTGCCGGCAATCATAAGCCGGGGTTCAACAAGGAAATAACTGCAGAGGCAGAAAGAGGCTGTCACCGGTTTCGGACACGGATCCGGGACTGTGCCGGCATGCCTCTCAGCCACGTCTATATAAGTTTTAGTGAACAAAAAGTTGCTAACTCCATTACTCTTACAAAGCTCTTACAGATATGAGATACCGAGTGCACACAGTTCCCCCTGCAATCGCTGAAGAAACCGGAGACCAATACGCTCCGCTGACAGCCGTTTTCCCTTTAAAACAGAAAGAGAAATCAGCTTTTGGCCAATTTCTCTTTTATTACCAATAAAAACTTGTTTCGTTAAAATATGCCGGGCAACGGCAAGTCAGTTTAATCTTAATCCAGCCCGGCAATTGTTATTCCTAAAAAAATCCGTTTCCGGAACTTCCGGCATTGTTATCCGCCTATATAAGACATTTCAATTTTTTTTCGATTGGCGACCGTCTCGGCCGTTCTTTCCTCTGAATACCGGTCTGTCCGGTGCTTCCAAACATCAACGATAAACTCAGTCAACTCTTTATCTGATGCTCCGTTTCGCAAAAGAGCTCTCACATCATGGCCATTCCCGTTAAACAGGCATGTATAGATTTCTCCATTTGCAGACAACCTTGCTCTCGTACAGGAAGAGCAAAATGCCTCAGATACAGATGTTATAAAGCCCACCTCTATATCGGTTCCTTTATAGCGGTATCTTTTTGCCACTTCACCAAAATAATCAGGATACAGTGATTCCAATTCAAAATGTTTGCTCAACTTCTCAAAAATTTCTTTTTTCGTAACCACATCGTCCATTTTCCAGCCGTTGGTTGAGCCTACATCCATAAATTCAATATATCTCAACTGCAATTCATGTTTCTTGCAAAATTCAGCCATCGGGACAATTTCATGGTCGTTTAACCCTTTTTTAACAACCATATTCACTTTCACACCAAGTCCCGCCTTTTTGGCAGCCATCATCCCTTGAACAATCGTTTTCACACCTACGCCACGGCCGTTTATTTGTCCAAACAACTCATCATCAAGACTGTCAAGACTTACATTTACCCGTTTTAATCCGGCTTCTTTTAATTGTCCGGCTAATTTTGCCAATAAAACACCATTTGTTGTCAGACCAATATCCTTCAGCCCTTTAATGGCCGTGAGTTTCTTGATTAACAACGGCAGGTCCTTCCTTAACAGGGGTTCGCCGCCTGTTAAACGAATTTTTTCCACGCCAAGGGATATAAAAATCTTTGCCAATCTTTCTATTTCCTCAAAAGTGAGAAGCTCACTTTTCGGCAAAAAAGCAAAATCCGGACCAAATATATCTGCGGGCATACAATATTGGCAGCGAAAATTACATCTATCTATTACGGAAATCCGTAAATCTCTTAAAGGCCTGCTCAATGTGTCTTTAACATAATCTTTACGCATTTGCTGTCAACTCCATCTAATAAGAGTGATTTTATACGAATCCCCTGCTAACAAAAGAATTTGATAGACGTTTTCCAAAAAAGAAGTCCACCATGTGTATTACATCATAAAAAGATAGAAAATGAGATAGACCGGGACAAATGTCACAAAGAGTTCAAAAAAACGGGAAAATCTATCAAAAATGATGTCAAACCAACTGCGCAAAGACAGATGGTTTTGAGAGCATTATAAGTCCAACTATTATATCAATAATATATTTTTCCTTCAAATCAAAAAAGGTGATATAAAACGAACTCCACGTTTTATTCCTTCATAGATAGTTTACCTTCTTTATTGACTCTTTGCAATGATTGGTGCATTATTATATTATAAAACTTTCCCATGATAATAATGCCTTTTCTGGTCTTTTCATCCTGATTCTTTATTAGGAATACCCAAATAAGAAGGTGATATAAATGTCAGATAGAGACAGGACAGTAACCGCTTTCTCGCCGGCACGGATAAATGAGTTGCTCTCTCTGGCCACTCACCGCCTGACAGTGGAAAAAGGCAGGTTTCTTTTCCAGGAAGGGATGGATGCTGATGAAATCTATCTTGTTCTCTCCGGAAAAATTGTCATCACAAAACTCTCCCCGGAAGGTCGGGAATTTTCATTGCGGATCTGCGGTGAAAATGATATTTGCGGTGAACTAATATTATTTGTCGACCATCCAAAGTTTTTCTTTAACGGAAAAGTGATTGAGGATACAGAAGTTGCTGTGATAAAAAAGGACACGATTGAAACAGCAATTTCAAAAAACAACAATTTGGCAATTGAACTGCTAAAATTGATAACAAATAACTCCAGAAAAGTGCAGTTAAAATTCCGCGATCTTGTTCTTAACGGTAAAAAAGGCGCACTCTATTCAACACTCATTCGTTTAGCCAACAGTTACGGCGTAAAAACTGCAAAAGGTATTCTCATCGATTGGCCCTTCACAAATCAAGAACTTGCAAATTTTTGCGGAACCTCCAGAGAAAGTATTAATCGCATCTTAAACGATTTAAAAAGAGATTCCATAATTTCCTCAAGTAAAGGTAAAATCATTCTCCACGATTTAAATTTTTTACGAAAGGAAATTTCTTGTGAAAATTGTCCGGTGGAATTTTGCCGAATCGATTAAGTTCAGAGTATTAAGATATGAGATATGAAAGGCCGCTAAAGCAAAGTCAGCTTTAATGCGGCTTTTTTAAAGTTGCCGCTTTCATGAGTAAAAATGCCGTGGTGAACGGAGTTCTTAGTCCATTTAAATCATTTTCTTGTGTGTGCGGCTGTTTTCTAATCATGAAACCGGGCTTTTAGATAGCAGGGAAATTATAAAAATGGTTAAAGAAACAGGCAAGCAAATTTCTTCACAGACACAACTCCCGTATAGGAAGAAGAAAACGTTCGTATGACACGTTTGACGGAGACAAAATGACCTTAAGATCTGAGGAATTTGTCTGCTTGACCGCTCATGGGGACATATTGATTTGTTTTCAACGCGATTTTGTCCTCTTAAACCGCTCATGAGGACATGTTGAACTCTTTTTATGAGCAAAATGTCTCCTTAAACCGCTCATGAGGACATGTTGAACCCTTTTTACAAGCAAAATGTCTCCTTAAACCGCTCATGAAGACATGTTGAACTCTTTTTATGAGCAAAATGTCTCCTT
>JANWJP010000197.1 GCA_025451895.1 Robertmurraya sp. | reverse complement strand
CCATTTTAAAAATCCCTTTATTTCCTGCTCGCACTCTTATTTCAAAAATCCCTTCATTTTCGGCTTACACCGCCATTTCAAAAAATCCCTCCCTTTCCCGAGTACACCTCCATTTCAAAGATTCCTTCATTTCCCGCCCCATACCGCACCGCAAACCGGCAATTCAAAATAACCAAACCCCCCGTCTCCGGCTGTCTTCATTCCCTCAACCAACCATCGCCCTCTGGCCAATTTTCACAAAAAGACCGTAAACAACAACCATCGCCGACGGCCGTTCCCGCGCCCTGCAACAACTATCGCAGTCCCCGCGCCCCGCAACAAAAATGGATAAACTTCACTAGGGCGCAGATTGTCTTTTCGGGCAAGATAATAAAAAAGTCATTTGCAAAAAGGACGTGAGGAAGTGAAAAAGAGTTTACCCATATTGTTAGCGTTCCTTCTCTTTCTGATACTCGCAGGCTGCAATCAAAATCTAAGCGAAAATCAACCGGGCAACAGCGCCCTTGAACAAATAGATGATCAAAGCGCCCCCGCTCCCGGTACTGAAACCCCCGGCGGAGACCAACCGCCACCTCCGGCCAGAAACGGCGCCGCCCCGGGCCAAACACGGATGCAAACAAACGCAAATCTCAACCGAATCCAAATGACAGAAAAAATCCGGCAAATTGTCCGTGAAGTCAACAATTTTTCGCTGGATTCCGTCATGATCAACGGGGATGACCTGTGGGTGTTTGTCCACACTAACAATCAACTTCCCCCGCGGGCCATCATTAAAGAAAACGCAGAGCTTCACAGCCGGCTGAAGGAGGAATTCCCCCGGTTTCACATTGAAGTAAGGGTGGAGGAATCATGGCAACCTCCGGCGGCAAGCTTTTAACAGCGGGCAGTCTGAATTTTACGGCTGCCTTTTTTTCAGGCGGCAAGGCATTTTTTTTGAAAAAAGAAGCCAATAACCCCGGTACGGGCGATTGGCCGCTTGGTTGACCCAAAGCCGCCATATTTCCGGGCCCCCCGGTTACCCGTTTTCGCAAAAACCCGGTAAACCGCCGGACAAAGTGACGCTCCATCCTTCAAATTGTTCGGAATCTTTTTGACGTGACATGTGATTTATAATATAATTTGAATGTTATGGACTAAAACTATCACAAGAAATCATTCATATAAATGTTGTGAAACATGTAAATCGGCAAATCAGAGGTGAAGGACTTTGTTTGATCGTCTTCAGGCAGTTGAGGAGCGTTACGAAAAATTAAATGAGTTGCTGAGCGATCCGGAAATAGTTAATGATCCGAATAAGCTGCGTAAATATTCGAAAGAACAATCTGATATACAAGAAACAGTGGAGGTTTACCGGGAATATAAAGAGGCCCGCTCCCAGTATAAGGAAGCCAAGGAAATGCTGGAAGAAAAGCTTGACCCTGAAATGAAGGAAATGGTCAAGGAAGAGATTTCCGAACTGGAGGACCGTTTGGCCGAACTGGAGAGCCGTTTAAAAGTGCTGTTAATCCCGAAAGACCCCAATGATGATAAGAACGTTATTATGGAAATCCGCGGAGCGGCGGGCGGAGACGAAGCGGCGTTATTTGCCGGAGACTTGTTCCGCATGTATTCCAAATATGCTGAATCACAAAACTGGAAAATAGAAGTTATTGAATCACATACAACGGGAGTCGGCGGGTTTAAAGAAATCATTTTCATGATTAACGGCCACGGCGCATATTCGAAGCTGAAATTTGAAAATGGCGCCCATCGCGTCCAGCGTGTGCCGGAAACCGAATCTGGCGGACGGATTCATACATCAACGGCAACTGTCGCTGTTCTCCCTGAAGCCGAAGAGGTCGAGGTTGAAATTAATGAAAAAGATATCCGTGTTGATACCTTCGCCTCAAGTGGACCGGGCGGACAAAGCGTAAACACAACGATGTCAGCTGTCCGTCTGACCCACATACCGACGGGAATCGTTGTCTCCTGTCAGGACGAAAAATCACAAATCAAAAATAAAGAAAAAGCCATGAAGGTTCTCCGTGCCCGCATTTACGACAAATTCCAGCAGGAAGCCCGGGCCGAATATGACCAGCAGCGCAAATCGGCAGTCGGAACCGGTGACCGCTCTGAACGCATCCGTACTTATAACTTCCCGCAAAACCGTGTAACCGATCACCGCATAGGATTAACCATCCAAAAACTTGACCAGGTCCTTGAAGGAAAACTGGATGAGATCATCGATGCGTTAATTCTTGAAGACCAGTCAGCAAAGCTTGAAAATGCCGATGTATAAAACAGTTTTTGAAGCTCTTAAATGGGCTTCTTCTTTTTTAAAAGAACACGGTCGCGACGAAAATGCGGGTGAACTCCTCCTCCGCCATTACCTGAAGGTCAGCCGGGCCTCCCTTTTGGCGGGTCTCCGCGACGAACTGCCCCGGGATATTGGCGAAAAATTCCGGGAAGCGGTTCTCCGCCATGCCGAGGGGGTGCCGGTCCAGCACATTACGGGCTATGAGGAATTTTACGGGCGGGTCTTCTTTGTCGACAAAAACGTTCTCATCCCCCGGCCGGAAACGGAAGAACTCATCGCAGGCGCGCTGGAGCGGATTGCGCAAATATTTGGCGATGCTGATAAAACGCTCGCCCTCGCAGATATAGGAACCGGAAGCGGCGCTATTGCCATCACGATGAAACTGGAGCGTCCTTCTTTACAGGTGACAGGCACCGATATTTCCGGGGCGGCTCTTTCCGTTGCGAAAAAAAATGCCGGGAGCCTTGGTGCGGATGTGGAATGGATTAAAGGCGACCTTCTGCAGCCTTTCATCGGGTCGGGCAGGAAATTTGATATTATCTTATCCAATCCTCCCTATATTCCTGAAGGGGACAAGGAAGGAATGTCGATTGTGGTGACAGGGCATGAGCCCCATACAGCGCTGTTTGCCGGGGAGGATGGCTTGCATTTTTACCGGCGGCTTGCAGAGGAACTGCCGGCAGTTGTGAAGGAGCAGGCGCTTATCGGAGTTGAAATCGGCGCCGGGCAGGGAGAAGCCGTTGCGGAACTTTTTCAGGCAGCTTTTCCCGGTGCGGATGTGGAAGTTGTTTTTGATATTAACGGCAAGGATCGCATCGTTTTTGTGAAGCTTTTCAAAAAATAGAGAGTCAAAGCGGCAGAGACACACTCTGCTGTTTTTTTATTTGTGTTGCTGGGAGATCAGTGTGGGGGCAAGTTACGGGATCCGGGGATTGTGTATTCTTGAGCTGTATATGGGAGCAAGTGTCGGGAACCGGAGATTGTGCATTTTTTGAGTCTGCTTACGGGGGCAAGTGGCCGAGAGTCGCAAGTTTGTGCTGTTTTTGAGTTTACGGCACCTGTCCATTGGGGCGGGCTTTTTTTACGAAGGGGCGCCAGTTTTTCCAATAAGTTTAAAACCTTCCCCGGCTCCCCTCTCTCAAAAACTTTTTAATTTTAATAGTTTAAGAATCTCTCTTTCTGGCCACAATGGGTGATGAAGGGGAGTGGCGATCATGAAAGCAAATAGAATGAGCGCTTTATTTATATTGATTTTAACGATTGGAACTATTTTTAGTTTATATATACCAAAAAATGAGCCAACGGCCGCAGACAGCGTCGTGATTCCGAAAGAAGCGATCCGGCTGCGTATTCTTGCCAACAGTGACAGCGAGAAGGACCAGGAAATCAAGCATATTGTCAGGGATGTTATTAATGAAGAAATTTCAACATGGGTGCAGGATTTGACTTCCATGGAAGAGGCGCGGGCCCTTATTCAATCACGTTTGCCGGAAATTGAAAGACTTGCTGCGGGGGTTTTGAAAGAGCAAAACGTACAGCAGGATGTCCGCGTGGATTTTGGCATGGTGCAGTTTCCGACAAAATTGTACGGGGAGCATCTTTATCCCGCCGGTGAATATGAAGCGATCTTGGTGACCATTGGTGATGGGAAAGGAGCCAATTGGTGGTGTGTTTTGTTCCCGCCCCTTTGTTTTCTTGACTTCTCGAATGGAACTGCCATAAGCCAGGGCTTTGAGGAAGAAACGAAACCGAAAAAGGCAGCGAAGCAAAAAGAGAAAGAGTCGGACAAGAAAGAGGAACCGGTAGCAGAAGAAGAACCGGATACGGTAAAGGAAGAACAGCAAACAGAGGACGGGCAGGTTTTTGAAAGTGAATCTGAACCGGAAAAAGAAAACGCAGAACCGCCGGCACCGGTTGAAGCAGAAATCCAAACGATCGTGTACGTTGAAATCAACAACTTTGAAAACGAAGAAAGAGCGGAAGAAATAACAGAAGAAAAAAATGACGAAGAAATCGAAGAGAAAAACGAAGAGAATAATATGAAGGAAAAAGAAAAAGACAGCAAACCGCAAAAGAAAAACAAAAATAAAAAGGAACCTTTATATATTGAGGAAGATGACGAAGTCCAAGTGAGGTTCTTTATTGTTGAATTATTTCAAGGAATCTTTAAATGAAGCCTGCCTGATTTGATTCGGGCAGTTTTTTTGCGGATAAGCGGGCTGTGACCAGCTGAAATGAAAATCTGACGGGTTTTGGGGAGGGGCGCGGCGGGAGTCTCCGGGTGCGGAGCAGATCCAGACAGCGTGCTCTTTCTTGGCCGCGATTTTCAGGTACAGCACCTGTCCCCGGAATATTTGCTTCTTTATTATTATGTGCCGGAAAAGGCGGCGTTTTTTGGCTGTGTAAATGGCGATTTGGTTGAGGCCCCTTTACGTTTTCATTGTTTCGCCTGTTAAAACATTGCCGGCGGACCGTGGTTCATGAAGCGCTTCTCCCCGTTCCTCAACTGGCCGGGTTTCTCGTCTGTGGCTCTTCTTATCTTAATAAAGTTTTAATTTCAACTATCCGCATCGTTCTGCAAAGGTTTGTGTTAAAATGAACGCAGAATATAAGAAGCTTTGCGGGAGTGACAAGATGAGATGAAACGGCAGGAAGATATGATTTTTCGGGAAGTTCAGCGCCCCCGGCAAATTTGGTTATGGGCGTTTGTGTTATTGTTTGCCGCATTCATGTGGTTCATTTGCATAAAACAAGTGGTCCTCGGGATTCCGGTTGGGGATAAACCGGCTCCGGATGCTTTTTTGGTCATTTTTTGGCTTCTTTTCGGAGTCGGCTTTCCTTTGGGATTGTTCTCTTTACGGCTGGTTACCGAAGTGCGCGCGGACGGACTGTATTTGCGTTATGTCCCTTTTCATTATCAATACAGGCCGTTTTTATGGAGGAATATTGGCAGTTATCAAGCGATTGAATACAATTCGTTTAAGCGTTTTGGCGGTGTCGGCATCCGTATTAATTTTGAAGGTGAAACCTGCTATAACGTGGGCGGAACAAAAGGTATTGAGCTGCGTCTTATCAATCGGCCGGAAAACGTTGTGGTCATTGGCTCCAGAGATCCGGAGCGGCTCATAAAAGCGATCGGCAAAGCGCGGCAGCAGGCGAAATGAAATTATGATGGCTTATCCAAATCATTGGACGCTGAGGTCTATTTTTCCTTATAATGGAAATAAGAATAATCGAACCGTTTAATGAGAGGTGAAGCCATGGAAATGATTGTGCGCCCGGCGCAGGAAGAGGATATGGAAAAAATCAGCCGGTTTCTCCGTAAGGCAGGCCTCGGGAGCGGCAATGCCGGGCAGACGAGCGACAGTTTTCTCGTTTTGGAGGACAAACTTGGTCAGATTCAGGGCACATTGGGAATGGAAGAGATCGGCGCATACGGACTTCTCCGGTCTTTTGTAATCAGCAGGCAGGTGCCGGAACAAACGGCCATGTCCCTTTTTGAAAAAATAATGGACCGGGCCCGGGAAAAAGGACTGAAAAGAGTGTATCTGGCAGTCAATAACCCTTCATCTGTCAAGCTATTCTCCTTATTCGGCTTTATTGTTCAGGAAAAAGCCGTTCTTCCCGCCGAATTGCTGGAGTCCTTACACGGACAGCAGGTTTATGCTGTGAATAACTCCATTTTTATGATGTCTGAACTTTAAAATGTGGATAACTTTAGTAAGTTATCCACATTTTTGTGTGTGTTATGCACAATTTGTGGACAATACCTTGAGTTACTCCCGGTCTTCTTTTATACTTTCATAAGAAATCAGGCTGAAAACGGGGATTTTTCAGTCAGGCTGAAGGTGGAAAAAATGAATACAAAATATTTGTCCGTGGATAAAAATGTGGACAGCTTAGACACTTATCCACAAATATTAGAAGCGGCTTCCCTGTTGCAAAAAAATGAGGTGGTCGCTTTTCCGACAGAAACGGTATACGGATTGGGCGGCAATGCCAACAGCGACGAGGCTGTGGCAAAGATTTACGAAGCAAAAGGAAGGCCGTCTGATAATCCGCTGATTATCCACATTGGGGAAGTGGAACAAATTTATTCATTTGTTGAGGAAATCCCCGGGCATGCGCAGAAACTGATGGAGGTGTTCTGGCCGGGGCCGTTGACAATTATTTTTAAAAAGAAAGACGGGGAACTTTCAAAAAAAGCAACTGCCGGATTGTCCACAGTCGCAGTGAGGATGCCTGATCATCCGGTTGCACGGGCGATTATCAAAGCTTCCCGTTTGCCGATAGCCGCGCCGAGCGCCAACCGTTCAGGCAAGCCGAGCCCGACAACGGCACAGCATGTCCGTGACGACCTTGACGGTAGAATTGCGGCCATTGTTGACGGGGGGCCGACCGGAATCGGCGTCGAATCAACGGTTTTGGACTGCACGACTGAGATTCCCGTGATTTTACGGCCGGGCGGAATCTCCAGGGAGCAAATTGAGGAAATCATCGGTGAGGTGGCCGTCGATCCGGCGTTGGCGAACGAGGGTGAAGCACCGAGGTCGCCGGGAATGAAATACACCCATTATGCTCCCGAGGCGCCGCTTTTTCTGGTCAAAGGAGGCCCGGAAGCCATCCGGCAATTAATTCGTGAAAAAAAACAGCAAGGTCTCACGGTCGGTGTGTTAACGACAGAGGAAAACGTCTCCTCATATGATGCCGACGTCGTTCTTGCATGCGGAAAAAGGGCGTCTTTGGAAACAGTGGCCGGCCGTTTATACGAAGTGCTCCGGGAATTCAACACAACATCTGTGGATATTATTTTCAGTGAAACATTTCCGCGGGAAGGGGTCGGGGAAGCCATCATGAACCGCCTTTTAAAAGCGGCGGGAAACAAAGTCATAGAATAAAGGAAGGCCGATCCGCCGGGCAAAACCCGGGCTAATTCCGGGCAAAACCGCCTTGCCGCAAAAGCTGGCAAGTCTAATTCCCTTTGGACGGGCATATATTGAGATAGCAAGTCCAAAGGAGGACAAAGATGACGGGGATATTAAACGAAATCATCACTTTAATGTTAATGGCGTTTGCCCTTGGAATGGATGCCTTTTCCGTCGGTCTCGGAATGGGCATGCTGCGCATCGGCCTGCGGCAAATTGTAAAAATCGGCCTGACAATCGGCCTTTTTCATATTTGGATGCCTTTACTGGGAATCATCACCGGCCGGCTGCTGTCCGAACAATTCGGAACCATCGCCACCTATATCGGCGGCTGCCTATTGATTATTCTGGGCATACAAATGATTTGGGCCGCATTCAGGGACAGTGACGCCACACTAATAGCTCCGGTTGGCATCGGTCTTATTCTGTTTGCTTTCAGCGTCAGTCTCGACAGTTTGTCTGTCGGCTTAACCCTTGGCATATACGGGGCAAAAACGGCGTTCGTTCTGGCGTGCTTCGGCATCGGTGCGGCGATTTTAACATGGTCCGGTCTTCTAATCGGCCGGCGTGTTCAAGGCATGCTCGGGTCCTACAGCGAGGTGCTCGGCGGCAGCATTTTGCTCGCATTCGGAGTTAAACTGCTGGTTTCGTTTTGAAAAAGCGGCCAATTTATGAAGGTTGCAGTATATCCGCAGGGCTTTTCTGCGGCCCGGAGAGAGCTTTTCGGGGAGACCGCTTTTAAGATTGGCCTGCCGGTGAAACCGGGTGAGCAGTGCGGCGGCTTAGAAAAAATGTAGAGGTTTTGCCTCGCCGACAAGGTTTCAAGGTCTTTTTCACCCAACGATTTTTTTTAACTGTTTATTTTCCTGGAAACAGGGTGCGTCCCGGTGCTTCGTTAAAAAAGGGACAGGATGCCTTGCCGCTCCGGTAAACCGGCTTTAACACCGGTGAGCAGGACAGCTTCCTGTTCGTCTCAAAGGTTGCCTGGTCCTATTTTCCGGGCAAGCCGGCTGTCCGGTCATGCGGCGAAATGGAACCGGTTTCTCTTGCAGAACCGCTAAAATGGCACAGGTTGTCACGACATTCCGGCGCATGACGGAGACTCCAGGCACACATCCAATTGTCATGTGTATGGCTGCAATTTTTATAAAAGGCAAAATATAGCCTATAATGTAAGAAAAAGGAGGGGTGGTCGGGTTGGTTCGAATTTTATTTGTTTGCACAGGGAATACGTGCAGAAGTCCGATGGCGGAAGCAATTTTAAAAAGCATGAAAATTCCCGGGGTGGAGGTCCGCTCGGCAGGGGTGTTCGCTATTGACGGAAGTGATGCTTCCATCAACACGCGGAAGGTTCTTGAGGAAAATGAGATTTCCCATTCCCATCGCTCGTCGATGTTGACGCCGGAACTGGTGGAATGGGCAACATATATTTTGACGATGACTTCAGGACATAAACAGACAGTCATCAGCATGTATCCGGAGGCGGGGCGGAAGACATTTACGTTAAAGGAATTTGCCGGTGCCTCGGAAAACCTCGACATCAACGATCCGTTCGGCGGGTCCATCGAAATTTACCGGAAAGCGTATGAAGAAATATACGAGAATATTAAAAAAATAACCGGCAAACTCAACAAGGAAACGGAGCAAACAGACTGACGGCAGCCGCAGACGTATACATAAGACACAGAACAGTTTTCCTTTATGTTTTTTCATATTTGTGTAAAAATAAAAGGGTCATGAAACTTTTGTCAAGAAAATTTAAGAATCGACAGAACACTTAGGAGGCATAATGAATGAAAGTAGCAATCGCATCAGACCACGGCGGGGTTAATCTGCGCAAAGAAATCATGAATTTAATGGATGAACTCGGAATTGAATATGAAGATTTCGGATGCGAAGGCACCGGATCCGTTGATTATCCCGATTATGCCTTGCCTGTTGCCGAAAGAGTGGCAAGCGGCGAGTTTGATAGAGGAATCCTGATTTGCGGAACTGGAATCGGCATGAGCATTGCGGCCAACAAAGTAAAAGGAATCCGCTGTGCCCTTGTTCATGATGTTTTCAGTGCCAAAGCAACAAGACAGCATAATGACACGAACGTTCTTGCCATGGGTGAACGGGTGATCGGCCCCGGCCTTGCCCGCGAAATCGCACAGGCATGGTTGACAACAGAGTTCGAAGGCGGACGCCATCAAAGACGAGTGATCAAAATTACGGACATTGAAGGCAAATACCGGTAATCAACCGGTTTGGCCGGGGCCCGGCGGAGGCATATCGTTGCGGTTTTTGTCTTTTTTTTAAAAAAGCAGCCGTCCTTCCGCCGGTTGAGTCCGGCCGGCCCGAACGTTTGGGATGCCGGGTCACAGTTTTTGCACACATATTTTTCCGACATTATTTAAGCGAGCACATTTGCATTTGCCGGAGGGAGTGTTCCTCATGATAAATGAATTAAAAGAATGGGAGCAGCAGCTGGCGGCGATACTGAATGAATTCAGACAGCAAGTTTCTTTGAAAAAAGGGGACATATTTGTTGTCGGCTGCAGTACAAGCGAAGTTATTGGCCAGAAAATTGGCACAGCCGGAACTGTCGATGTGGCGGAAATGATTTTTCGGCAACTGAAAAAATTCAAAGAGGATACCGGTGTTCAACTGGCTTTTCAATGCTGTGAGCATTTAAACAGGGCGGTTGTATTGGAAAGAGCGGCAGCCGAACGGAAAAACTGGGATGAAGTCAGCGTCATACCCGTTCCGCAAGCGGGAGGAGCAATGGCTTCTTATGCTTATGAACATTTGGAGGATCCGGTTGTGGTTGAATATATTTCTGCCGATGCCGGAATGGATATTGGTGATACATTGATCGGAATGCACCTCAAGCCTGTGGCGGTCCCGGTCCGCGTTTCCCGCACATCACTCGGTAGCGCCCACATTACCCTGGCAAAAACGCGTCCGAAGCTGATTGGCGGACCCCGCGCTGTTTATGAACGGACAGAAGAAAACCGGACTTGCAGGTAACAAAAGCTTTTGCGCATATCGGCAAAAGCTTTTTTGTATGCCGGCCATGTTTTTCCTTTTGGTCGGGTATACTAATTTTAAAGCGGTTATTTAAGAAGAAAACAACGGATAAACGAACGATTTTTCAAAGCTAATCTTAAAATATTCGGTTTCCTCGGCCTGAACTCTTGCATAATTCACTTTTAACTATTAAAATTGAGAAAGTGATAAGCGACAATATTTTTAAAATCGACATAATATTTACATATTTTTTCTAATATTGAGGAGGATTATCATGAAATTTTTGCAGCAACAGGACGAGCAAGTATTTCAAGCCATTCAAAAAGAATTAGGCCGTCAACGTTCAAAAATTGAATTAATTGCATCTGAAAACTTTGTCAGTGAAGCGGTAATGGAAGCTCAAGGTTCTGTTTTGACAAATAAATATGCAGAAGGATATCCGGGCAGACGCTATTACGGCGGTTGTGAGTATGTTGACATTGTCGAAGATTTGGCCAGAGAGCGTGCCAAGAAAATCTTCGGTGCCGAGCATGCCAACGTACAGCCACACTCCGGCGCCCAGGCAAACATGGCAGTTTATTTTACCATTCTTGAGCATGGCGATACGGTTCTCGGTATGAACCTTTCCCACGGCGGACATTTAACACACGGAAGCCCTGTAAACTTCAGCGGTATTCAATATAATTTTGTCGAGTACGGAGTGGACAAAGAAACACAAACAATCAATTATGATGACGTACTGGAAAAAGCCCGCACTCATAAGCCGAAATTGATTGTTGCCGGTGCGAGCGCCTATCCGCGCGTGATCGATTTCAAGCGTTTCAGGGAAATTGCTGATGAAGTCGGCGCCTATCTTATGGTTGACATGGCCCATATTGCCGGCCTCGTTGCGGCAGGTCTTCATCCAAATCCGGTACCGTATGCAGATTTCGTGACTACGACTACTCATAAAACTTTACGGGGACCGCGCGGCGGTATGATTCTTTGCCGTGAAGAGTTTGCCAAGAAAATTGACAAGTCTATTTTCCCCGGCATTCAAGGCGGTCCGTTAATGCATGTCATCGCAGCAAAAGCCGTTGCTCTCGGCGAAGCGCTTCAGGATGATTTCAAGGTGTACGCACAAAATATCATTAACAATGCCAAACGTCTGGCTGAAGGACTGAAAAAAGAAGGCTTGAATCTTGTTTCGGGAGGAACAGATAATCACCTGTTGCTCGTTGACGTCCGTCCGTTAGGACTAACAGGAAAAGTTGCCGAACACGTTCTTGATGAAGTCGGCATCACCGTAAATAAAAATACGATCCCGTTTGATACGGAAAGCCCGTTTGTAACAAGCGGAATCCGCATCGGAACAGCAGCGGTAACAACCCGCGGCTTCGGTGTCGAAGAAATGGACGAAATTGCATCCATCATCGGCTTCACCCTCAAAAACCACGACAACCAGGAAAAACTGGCTGAAGCCAAACAACGGGTCGAAAACCTGACAAACAAATTCCCGCTATATCCGGAAAAATAATCAAGAATATACAAATGGCAGGTGCGCTCTATAGGGCGGCCTGCTTTTTTTGTTTTTGTTGGGTGGTGGAGGTGCCTGTCACCAACAACAAAAAACAACATTCACCAACAAACAAAAATAAATGAAAATATATGATAATTGGTTGTTTGAAGGTGACAGGCACCCCGTTGACCGCATTTACCTCAAGCACCACTTGCGTTTCATTCCCCGGCCCCCTTGTTTTATTGAATGTTTCTATTTTTTGTACAATTAGTTAATGTTGCGTTTTCGGCAACTAAAAGTATGAAGTATTTGGTAAGATATAAAAAAGGGAGATACTATTGCGGTATTTAAAGAAATGTTTTACAGAAATAAGTCTTTTAAAGGTGCGGGATACGCACGATCTCGGGATTTAATGACTGTTTCTCCTCCCTCATTATCCGGCTCGGCAGTATTACTTCAAGCAAATCTAAAGAATAGAATATTCCGTATAGATTAATGGTTATTGTTCTTGAGATACTTTTTCTGTAAAATGAACAAAGTAATAATTGCCCCTTTTTATCTACATACTTTTTTAATAAAAGGAGAGATGATCACAATGGCAAAAGTTTTTGTATTTGATCACCCGCTTATTCAACATAAATTAACGCACGTCAGAGACAAAAATACAGGGACAAAGGAATTTCGCGAGCTTGTTGATGAGATTGCAACATTAATGGCTTTTGAAATTACACGTGATTTACCCGTTAAAGAAGTCGAAATTGAAACCCCGGTCGCAAAAACAAAATCTAAAGTTCTGTCCGGCAAAAAAATTGGTGTTGTTCCGATTCTTCGGGCAGGAATCGGCATGGTGGACGGAATCTTAAAACTCATCCCTACAGCCAAGGTCGGCCATATTGGCTTATACCGTGATCCGGAGACATTGAAACCGGTAGAATACTATGTAAAACTTCCGTCCGATATAGAAGAAAGAGATTTTATCGTAGTTGACCCAATGCTCGCAACAGGCGGGTCTGCCGTTGAAGCGATCAACTCCTTGAAAAAACGCGGTGCCAAAAACATCAAATTTATGTGCTTAATCGCTGCTCCTGAAGGGGTAGAAGCAGTCACAAAAGCCCATGATGATGTCGATATCTACATCGCAGCTCTGGACGAAAAACTCGACGAAAAAGGCTACATCATCCCGGGACTGGGCGATGCAGGAGACCGTCTATTTGGAACAAAATAACAGGTGCCTGTCACCAACAGTGGAAGAGTATGCCCCGTGGCAAAGTTGCTGTAAGCCCGGAAAAAGTTAAGTACAATGGTAATGGCAGCTACGCTCCGAGCCCCGTATCTTTTTGGTATTAATCATTAATAAAGTCCGCCCGTGCAAAACGGTGCGGATTTCTAATACATAACGGACAGTAAAATTAGGTCAGCAATGCGAAAAGCGAACAAGGAGAAAGATGGTGTATGGTATCGTGAATCGACGGATTAAGGTTATGACGATTTTTGGCACAAGACCGGAGGCCATTAAAATGGCTCCGCTCGTTCTGGAACTGCAAAAGTCCCCGGAACATTTTGAATCAATCGTAACGGTGACCGCCCAGCATCGAGAAATGCTGGACCAGGTATTAAATATTTTTGAAATTACCCCCGATTATGATTTAAATATTATGAAAAACAGGCAGACCTTAGTGGACGTAACCGTTAAAGGACTTGAAGGCCTTGATAAGGTAATGAAAGAGGTTAATCCGGACATCGTTCTTGTACACGGAGACACGACCACAACCTTCATTGCCAGCCTTGCTGCGTTCTACAATCAGATTGTCGTCGGCCACGTGGAAGCCGGTCTGCGGACCTGGAACAAATACTCCCCGTACCCTGAGGAAATGAACCGACAAATGACGGGGGTCATCGCAGATCTGCATTTTTCCCCGACTTCAAAATCTGCCAATAATTTATTAGGTGAAAATAAGAATTCAGAAAACATTTTTATTACAGGAAATACAGCCATCGATGCTCTGAAAACAACAGTCAAGGAACAATACCAGCATGAGATTCTTTCAAAAATCGGCAATGACCGCCTGATTTTATTAACCGCCCATCGGCGCGAAAATCTCGGGGAACCCATGCGGAATATGTTCAGAGCCATAAAACGGATTGTTGACGAACAAAAGGATGTCCAAGTCGTTTACCCGGTTCATCTGAATCCGGTCGTTCGTGAACTTGCCAATGAGGTGCTGGGCAACAATTCGCGCATTCACCTCATTGAGCCACTTGATGTAATTGATTTCCACAATTTTGCCGCACGATCCCATCTGATTTTGACGGACTCAGGCGGAGTGCAGGAAGAGGCTCCTTCACTCGGTGTACCGGTGCTTGTCCTTCGCGATACAACCGAACGTCCGGAGGGAATTGAAGCCGGCACATTAAAACTGGCCGGTACCGAGGAGGACAACATTTACCGTCTGGCAACTGAACTCCTAACAGATAAGGCAGCTTATGAAAAAATGGCCAAAGCCGTAAACCCATACGGCGACGGAAATGCCTCTAAACGAATTTGCGAGGCCATTCGCTATTACTTCAAAATGACTGACAAAAAACCTGAGCCTTACAACTCATCATTGGAAAACTGACCTTGATTAGAGGGTCAGTTTTTCTTATGGAAAAACAGGATACGTATAGAAACAAGAATTATTGGAAAGACCGCATGAGAACATAAGAACTGTGGTTGAAAGGGGACCTAAAACGAAAAATTTGATTTTGATTTTTGCTGATATTGCCCGGAGTGGGAACCAAAACGGCGGATTAGATCCTGTTTGAGGAGGACATTATGTGGAATGGGCTCCAAAACGGCGGATTAGATCCCATTTTAGGCGTATACTGCTCGGAACGGGCACTAAAATGGCGATTTAGATCCTGTATTTGGTGGGTATTGCCCAGAAAGGGATCTAAAATAGCAAATTGGATCCCGTATTTGGTGGCTACTGTCCGGGATGGGATTCAAAATGGCAAATTAGATCCTGTTTTAGGAGGACACTGCCCGGAATGGGCTCCAAAACGGCGGATTAGATCCCATTTTAGGCGTATACTGCCCGGAACAGGCACTAAAATGGCGATTTAGATCCTGTATTTGGTGGGTATTGCCCAGAACGGGCTCTAAAACAGCAAATTGGCTCCCGTATTAGGTGGCTACTGCTTGGAATGGGCTCTAAAATGGCAACTTAGATCCCATTTTAGGCGTATACTGCGATTAAATCCATATAATTGTGTAAAAAGGCCAAGATAAGAATTCCTCATG
>JANWJP010000196.1 GCA_025451895.1 Robertmurraya sp. | reverse complement strand
CCGCAGGGTGACCAGCCCCGGGCCATTAAGGAACTGGTAGAGGGGATCAGAAAGGGCAAGAAGCACCAAACGCTGCTTGGAGCAACAGGTACGGGAAAAACATTCACTATTTCCAATGTGATAAAAGAAGTCAATAAGCCCACGCTTGTGATTGCTCACAATAAAACATTGGCGGGCCAGTTGTACAGTGAGTTTAAAGAGTTTTTTCCAAACAATGCCGTCGAATATTTTGTGAGCTATTACGACTACTATCAGCCGGAGGCTTATGTGCCGTCAACTGATACTTATATTGAAAAGGACGCTTCAATTAATGATGAAATTGATAAGTTGAGGCACTCGGCTACATCCGCGCTGTTTGAGCGGAAGGACGTTATCATTATTGCCAGTGTTTCATGTATTTACGGTTTGGGTTCCCCGGAGGAATACAGGGAAAACCTTCTTTCCTTGCGGGTTGGAATGGAAATAGACCGGAATCAGATGCTCCGCAAGCTTGTTGATATTCAATATGAACGAAATGACATCAATTTTACGCGGGGTACATTCCGTGTGCGCGGGGATGTTGTGGAAGTATTCCCGGCCTCAAGGGATGAGCACTGTATCCGGATTGAATTTTTCGGTGATGAAATTGATCGCATCCGCGAGGTTGACGCTTTAACGGGTGAAATTATCGGCGAGCGGGAGCATGTGGCGATTTTCCCGGCTTCCCACTTCGTCACCCGCGAAGAAATCATGCGAGAAGCCATTAAAAATATTGAAGCGGAACTCGAGGAGCGCCTCAAAGAATTTCGTGAGGAAGGCAAACTCCTGGAGGCTCAGCGCCTTGAACAGAGAACCCGCTATGATTTGGAAATGATGAGGGAGATGGGCTTCTGCTCCGGGATCGAAAACTATTCCCGGCATTTAACATTAAGACCGCCCGGGTCAACACCGTATACATTGCTTGACTTCTTCCCCGATGATTTTCTCATTGTCATCGACGAGTCGCATGTGACGCTCCCGCAAATCCGGGGAATGTACAATGGGGACCGGGCGCGAAAACAGGTCCTTGTGGATCACGGCTTCCGTTTGCCGTCCGCTTTGGACAACCGCCCTCTCCGTTTTGATGAATTCGAGGATCATATTAATCAAATCATTTATGTTTCTGCCACACCGGGTCCATATGAATTGGAGCATGCGCCGGATGTGGTTGAGCAAATCATCCGTCCGACCGGACTTCTTGACCCGACAATTGATGTCCGTCCAATTGAAGGACAAATTGATGATTTAATCGGTGAGATCCGCGAAAGAGTGGAGCGGAATGAGCGGGTACTTGTAACAACCCTGACGAAAAAAATGGCGGAAGACCTGACCGATTACTTGAAGGATATCGGCATTAAGGTCCAATATCTCCATTCTGAAGTTAAAACATTGGAGAGGATTGAAATCATCAGGGAATTGCGCCTCGGAACCTTTGACGTCCTTGTGGGAATCAATCTCCTTCGTGAAGGGCTTGATATCCCGGAGGTTTCTTTGGTGGCGATTCTTGATGCAGACAAGGAAGGCTTCCTCCGTTCGGAGCATTCATTAATTCAGACAATCGGCCGGGCTGCCCGGAACGCCAACGGCCATGTGATTATGTATGCTGACCGGATCACAAAATCCATGGAAAAAGCAATCAGTGAAACAAGACGGCGCCGTGCCATTCAGGAGGAATATAATAAAAAGCACGGCATCACGCCGAAGACGATTCAGAAGGAAATTCATGATGTCATCCGGGCAACCTATGCGGCAGAAGATACAGGCGAATATACACCGTTGGAAAAGATCGGCAAAATGTCGCGTGATGATAAGGAAAAATTGATTCAAAACCTGGAAAAAGAAATGAAGGAAGCAGCCAAGGCGCTCGATTTCGAACGGGCCGCCGAGCTTCGTGACTTAATTTTTGAGCTAAAAGCGGAAGGATGACAAGACATTGAAAAGAGATCAATTGATTATAAAAGGTGCACGAGTCAACAACCTGAAGAATATTGATGTCACCATTCCGAGGGATCAGCTTGTCGTGCTGACGGGCCTGTCCGGATCGGGGAAAACTTCTCTGGCCTTTGACACGATTTATGCCGAGGGACAGCGGAGATATGTTGAATCGTTATCTTCCTATGCCCGTCAATTTCTCGGACAGATGGATAAACCGGATGTCGATTCTATTGAAGGATTGTCACCGGCCATTTCCATCGACCAAAAAACAACCCATAATAACCCCCGTTCAACGGTAGGGACAGTAACAGAAATCTATGACTATCTCCGTCTTCTGTATGCAAGGATCGGCCGTCCGGTTTGTCCGGAACACGGAATTGAAATTTCTTCCCAGACCGTTCAGCAGATGGTCGACCGGATTATGGAATTTCCCGAAAGAACGAGGCTGCAAATTCTTGCTCCCGTCATTTCCGGGAAAAAGGGCGCCCATGTCAAGGTGATGGAGGATATTAAAAAAGCCGGTTTCGTCCGCGTCCGCGTGAACGGAGAAATGTATGATCTGAGCGAGGATATCACGCTTGAAAAAAATAAAAAGCATAATATTGAAGTGGTCGTCGACCGGATTATTGTCAAAGAAGGGATTACTACCCGCCTGACCGACTCCATTGAAACAGCGTTGAAGCTCGGAAACGGACGGGTTCTTGTTGATGTGATTGGACAAGAGGAAATTCTCTTCAGCGAGCATCATTCCTGTCCTCATTGCGGGTTTTCGATCGGTGAGCTGGAGCCGCGGATGTTTTCCTTTAACAATCCGTTTGGTGCCTGCCCCGAATGTGACGGGATTGGTTCCAAACTGGAAGTGGATTTGGATCTGGTGATTCCCAATATGGATCTGAGCCTTAAACAACATGCCATTGCCCCGTGGGAGCCGATCAGTTCACAATATTATCCGCAATTGCTTAAATCGGTTTGCGATCATTATGATATTGACATGGATATCCCTGTGAAAGATATTCCAAAGGAAAAAATGGACAAAATCCTCTACGGATCCGGTGATGAGGAAATTTTGTTCCATTATGAAACAGATTTTGGTGATGTCAGGGAATCCCGTATTAAATTTGAAGGAGTTATGCGAAATGTGGAGCGCCGCTACCGCGAGACCAACTCTGAATACACGCGGGAGCAAATGGAGAAATATATGCATCAGCATCCGTGCCAGAGTTGTAAAGGCCAGCGCCTCCGCAAAGAAAGTCTGGCCGTGTTGGTCGCCGGAAAGAATATCAGCGAAGTGACTGCATATTCTGTCGCTGAAGCGTACCGCTTTTTTGACAGTCTCACTCTTTCCGAAAAAGAAATGGCCATTGCGCGGTTAATTTTAAGAGAAATTAAAGAACGGCTCAGTTTTTTAATTAATGTCGGCCTTGATTATTTAACGCTCGATCGGGAAGCGGGCACATTGTCCGGGGGAGAAGCACAGCGGATCCGTTTGGCGACGCAAATCGGTTCCCGCCTGACCGGAGTGCTGTATATTCTTGATGAACCGTCGATCGGGCTTCATCAGCGGGATAATGACCGGTTGATTTCCACGCTTAAACAGATGCGCGATCTCGGCAATACGCTGATTGTGGTCGAGCATGATGAAGACACGATGCTGGCTGCCGATTATTTGGTGGATGTCGGACCGGGCGCGGGGGTTCACGGAGGAAAAATAGTTGCCGCCGGTACGCCTGCGGAAGTCATGGAAAACCCGAAGTCGCTGACCGGACAGTATCTGTCAGGGAAAAAATTCATCCCTCTTCCCCTGAAGAGGAGAAACGGCAACGGGAATTACCTTGAAATCAAAGGGGCAAGAGAAAATAATTTAAAGAATATTAATGTAAAAATTCCTCTTGGAAAATTTATTTGTGTGACAGGGGTTTCCGGTTCTGGAAAAAGTACATTAGTCAATGAAATTTTATATAAGAGCCTTGCCCAAAAGCTGAACCGGGCAAAAATCAAGCCGGGGGCGCATAAAGAAATCAAAGGTCTCGAACTTCTTGACAAGGTAATTGATATTGATCAGGCTCCGATCGGACGGACGCCCCGTTCCAATCCGGCCACTTATACCGGTGTTTTTGATGATATCCGCGATCTGTTTGCTTCTACAAACGAGGCAAAGGTGCGCGGTTATAAGAAAGGCCGTTTCAGCTTCAATGTGAAGGGCGGCAGATGTGAAGCATGCCGCGGTGACGGGATTATCAAAATTGAAATGCACTTTTTGCCGGATGTTTATGTTCCTTGTGAAGTCTGTCATGGAAAACGGTATAACCGGGAAACGCTGGAGGTTAAATATAAAGGGAAAAGTATTTCCGATATTCTTAATATGACTGTTGAGGATGCCCTGAAGTTTTTCGAAAATATTCCAAAAATCCAGCGCAAGTTGCAAACGATTTATGATGTGGGCTTAGGTTATATCCTTTTGGGACAGCCGGCAACCACCCTGTCCGGGGGAGAAGCGCAGCGTGTGAAACTTGCTTCGGAGCTTCACCGCCGTTCAACCGGCAAATCCCTTTACATTCTGGATGAACCGACAACCGGGTTACACGCCGATGATATTTCCCGCCTGCTCGAGGTATTGCAGCGGCTTGTGGAAAACGGAGACACCGTTTTGGTTATTGAGCATAATCTCGATGTAATTAAGACGGCGGATTATATTATTGATCTTGGCCCTGAAGGCGGAGATAAAGGCGGTACGATCGTGGCCACAGGCACGCCGGAGGAAGTGGCAGAACATCCGGATTCCTATACAGGCAAATATTTAAAGCCGATTCTTGAGCGGGACCGTCTCCGCATGGAAAAGCAAATTCTCGAAAGTGAAAAACGAATGACAAGTTAGACAGAGCATTTTTGGAATGATCCGCACAGGGGTTCCGGCCTCTTTTGCGGATCGTTTCTTTTTTTCGGAAAATTTTTTTGCTTTCGTGAAACCTTCACAGGCCCGTTTCGTAATAAATATATAAGGGCAGAGGATAAGATGGAATAAGTGGTTATCGGGTCCGGCCGTTACATGTTGTCGTCTGTTTTCGGGCTGGCTGTTTTGTTTATACTTAAGTGAGAAGAGTAAACAGGAAGTTCACGGTAAATGTTAATAAAAATGGAGGGATATCCATGCAAGAGGAAAAAGCAAAGATTTTGAACATGGTAAAAGAAGGAAAACTGACCACAGAAGAAGCCCTTATTCTTCTCGATGAACTCGGCAAACAGGATGAAGCAGCCAAGAAAAAGGAAGAATCTCTTGTCAATGAATTGTCAACGGTTGTCAAGCCGGGTGAAGAAAAGAAACAGGAGCAGACATCAACGAATGAAAAAGTCCAATCTGCCAAGGATAAAATCTTTGAATTTATTGATACCGCCATTCAAAAAATCAAAGACTTTGATTTAGATTTTAATTTTGGCAAGTCCGTAGACATTACACATATCTTTCAGCAAAGTGATGTATATTTAAAAGAACTTGATATCGATATCGCCAACGGTTCCGTCAAGATTCTGCCGTGGGATGAGAAAAATGTCCGTATTGAATGTGATGCCAAAGTGTACCGTGTGGAAACTCCTGATGATGCAAGGGAATCCTTCTTGAGGGATGTCATTTTTTCCGTGGAAGGGCAGAGGCTCCGCTTTATTTGCCAACAAAAATGGATGAAGGTGAATGCTTCACTGTTTATTCCGCAGGAAGCTTATGATAATGTTAGAATAAGATTATTTAACGGTTCCATTGAAAGTGAAAACTTGTATACAGATAAGTACCGTGCGAAAACTGCAAACGGGAAAATCAGTATGTACGGCATGACAAGCCGGGATGTGGAAGTGGAAACGGCCAATGGAAAAATTGACGTTCAGGCCGGCCGCATCGATGAGTTTGATGCTGAAACGATCAATGGAGCCATTACCCTGCAAGGAAGCATAAAGAAAGCAGATATTCAATCCTTTAACGGGGATATTGAATGCACTTTCGTTGACGACCGTTGTGAGTTTGTTGAGGCGAAGGCAACCACAGGTGCAATTAAGCTCTATGTACCTGAAGGCACCGTGGTCAGCGGAGAAATCAGAAGCAACCTGGGAAATCTGAACCTCGGCATCGAAGGAGTGCATGTGACAGAAGAGAAAAAGGATGTTATCCAAAAAGTGCTCCGCTTCCGGCCGATTCTTGATACCGGCAAAGAAACAAAAGTTCTTGCCGATTCAAAAACCGGTTCCGTAACTTTAGGAAGAAAATTATAATTTCCCGTTGCAATTTGCCGGAAAGCATGTTTTTTCCGGAACCGCCCCGGCTTTTTCCTGAACAAACGAACACCGGCCTGTGAAAAAAGAGAGATTTATTAAAAAGGGTGTTTAAGAGATGAGATGGCTACTTGGTATTTTTATTAATGCAGTGTTGTTTATTGCCATTGCCGGTTATTTTGAAGACTCTTTTTATATTAAAGGATTCGGAACCGCCCTGGCGGCAAGTTTTGTGCTGGCAATCCTGAATATTTTGGTGCGGCCCATTTTGGTCATTTTAACGCTGCCAATCACGATGGTTACTTTGGGCTTATTCCTCCTTGTCATTAACGGATTGACACTTTTGTTGACTGCGGCGATCATCGGTGATTCTTTTCGAATTGACGGGTTCGGAATGGCAATTCTCATCTCGCTGATTATGTCGTTTGCGAATCTTATCATTCAAAAAATGTTCTTTGAGCCTAAGGGCGGTTAAATGGAACGGTAAAAAACGAACCGGTGCCGGAGAATTTTCCCGGCACCGGTTCTTGTCATTTGTCCTGATAAATAAATACTTCGTACCCGTCTTTCTTCAAACGTTCGGCCAGTTTTTCCGCATTTTTTCTATCACGGAATGCTCCTGCCTGAACCCGGAACAAGCCTTTTTCGGCAGCGGGCTTGCCGGCGGGAAAGTTGTCCTTCTTTTTCCATTGATAATGTTCTTGAAGTCCCTTCACGATCGCTTCCGCGCACAGCTTCCGGTAAGCTGTTGACCGGAGCAGCGCTGCATCCTCCCTGTTAGTCATAAAACCGCATTCGACCAATACGGCGGTCATCTTTGTTTCCCTCAATACGTGAAAATCAGCCGTCTTTATGCCCCGGTCCTTCATCGCGGTTGCGCTGATTAAGCTGTTATGGATTTTCCGGGCAAGTTCCGCTGCTTCCTTCGGTTTGGTCAAATAAATGTATGTTTCGATACCCCTTACTTCATTCCACCCGGTTTCGAAAGCATTGGCATGTATGGACAAATAACAGTCTACTTCTAATTGATTGGCCTTGTCCGTCCGTTCTTTTAAAGGGACATCCCGTTCATCGGAATGGGCAGTAAAGACAGTGATCTCTTTGTAGCTGTCAAGCAGGTCTTTGACCCCTTCCGCCACTGCCCTGTTAAACTCGTATTCCCTCATTCCGTCAGGGCTTCTTTTCCCTGCCGTGTTGTAGCCATGGCCGGCATCAAGTATGATTTTCATTGTCATCCCGCCTTTTTGAAATTTGGAATTCTTCATAGTTTAAATAGGGTTCTTTTCGCAAAAAGGACAGGTTTCGTGGCGGAGCGTTCATAATAGCGGCTGATGCGGATAAAAAATATCATCGCAGTTTAAGAGGACAAAGTGGTTCGCGGCTTGCAGTGCCCGGGGGATTTTTTGTTGTATTCCGGTGCGTTTGTAAACCCGGAGGGGCCTCCTGTTCTCCATCGGTTTTCGTTTTTGTTTTTTGCCACTGTCCGGCGGACGTTTGGGATTCTTTTAAATAGTGAAAAATATAACATCAGGAAATGAGTGTGATTCTGTAAAATAGAGGCAACTGTTTTAACAAATTCAGTTTCAAGTAAATTAATGTTAAAATAGATAGGAACTTTTTCGGGTGTGATCAAACGGGCAAGTACGAGGTCTGCCCTTAGAAGAAGCTGTTTTTGAGTGCCGGCCGCTGGATGCCGGAAAATACCGGCGCATAAAGGCGTAACAATTGCGATTCAATCCTAATCAAGCTATTTTAATATATAAGAATCTCTCATCCTGTGAGGAGGACCAATCATGGCAAAAGTTCGAGCAAAGGATATCCTTGAGTATTTTAAACTTGAATTAATCAGCGGCGATGAAGGAATTAACCGCCCTGTGACAACAAGTGATATTTCCAGACCAGGTCTTGAAATGGCCGGTTTTTTTAATTATTACCCTGCGGAGCGCATTCAGCTTCTTGGAAAAACAGAGTTGACGTTTTTTGCCAAGCTGTCCGATGAGGAACGCAAGGAAAGAATGGAAAATTTATGTACAGATATTACTCCTTGTATTATTGTAACAAGGGGGCTGCCTGTCCCGGAAGAATTGATTAAGGCATCAGAAGAGGGAGCGGTGCCTGTTTTTCGCACAAGGCATCAAACGACGAGGTTTTTCAGCCGTCTGACGAACTATTTGGAGAGCAAGCTTGCACCGACCACGGCAGTCCACGGTGTTTTAGTCGATGTTTACGGGGTCGGAGTTTTGATAACGGGAAAAAGCGGTGTCGGTAAAAGCGAAACAGCTTTGGAACTTGTGAAAAGAGGACACCGCCTGGTTGCCGATGACTGTGTGGAAATACGCCAGGAGGATGGCTCCACATTAATCGGAACTTCGCCGGATTTGATTGAGCATCTGCTTGAAATCCGCGGTCTCGGAATTATCAATGTGATGACCTTATTTGGCGCAGGTGCTGTGCTTAATCAGAAAAAAATTGCCCTGAACATTCATCTTGAGGTATGGGATCAAAGCAAACAATACGACCGTCTTGGCCTGGATGAAGAAACAACCAAGATTATGGATACGTTAGTTACGAAAATTACGGTACCTGTCCGGCCCGGGCGGAACCTGGCCGTTATCATAGAGGTGGCGGCAATGAATTATCGCCTGAAGAAAATGGGAGTCAACGCGGCCGAACAATTTACGGCAAAACTGGCTGATGTGATTGAAGAGGGCAAAGGGCAATACTGAAGGTCCGTGCTGTCTTCAATTCATCTTGAATATAAACAGAAATTAAATCATGAGAGAACAAAGGAGTAAAATAATGGAAGAGATGTTTCAACCGATTGATCCGGTAGCCTTTCGGATTGGACCGATCTCTGTGCATTGGTACGGAATCCTGATCGGTCTGGGGATTGTCCTTGCCCTGCTTTTAGCCATGCGGGAAGGGAAAAAAAGAGGCCTCGATAAAGAAATATTTGCTGATTTGCTGCTTTGGACTTTACCCGTAGCGATTATCTCCGCACGTGTTTATTATGTCATTTTCGAATGGGATTTTTATTCGCAAAATTTAAGCGAAATCCCGAAAATTTGGAACGGCGGCCTGGCGATTCACGGCGGTTTGATTGGTGCTGTCATCACCGGGTATATTTTTACAAAAGTAAAAAAGATTTCCTTTTGGCAAATTGCCGATATTGCTGCGCCCAGCATTCTTCTCGGGCAGGCGATTGGCAGATGGGGAAACTTTATAAACCAAGAGGCATACGGGGGCGAAGTGAGCCGCGCTTTCCTGGAAAACCTCTATTTGCCTGATTTTATTATTAATCAAATGTATATTAACGGTGCTTATCATCATCCAACGTTTCTGTACGAATCGTTATGGAATTTTGCCGGCGTTATTCTTCTTATTTTGTTGCGAAGAGTGAACTTGCGCAGAGGGGAAATGTTTTTAACTTATGTGATCTGGTATTCGGTCGGCCGCTTTTTTATTGAAGGAATGCGAACCGACAGCCTGATGCTGACCGAATCTTTGAGGCAGGCGCAAACACTATCCATCGCCCTTATTGTTGGGGCTCTTGTCATTCTTTTTTACAGACGGAAAACCGGCCTGGCTAACGCGCGTTATTTGGATCGGGGCCCGAATAAAGGAAAGCAGGCGGCCGGCAAGAAAAAAGGAACCGGAAAAAGCAAGAAATCTTAAGGGGAGGGGGAGTCCCTTCCCCGTATTAATCAGTATGACCGGCCCTGCCTGAGAACATGGCAGACGGCGCCGCAACCTTTTTGGAAAAGGAGACGAACATCATGTGGACACTTACATTAAAAAAAGGTTTGAAGTCAGGACTGCAGACTACGTGGTCGCTTGGAAAAATCATCTTT
>JANWJP010000195.1 GCA_025451895.1 Robertmurraya sp. | reverse complement strand
TGTATACAAATGTTGAATATCACGCATTTTCATCAACACGGGGCGTTCAGGAATATGAAGTTCTGAGCATACCTGCTCCATGGCAGACCGTATCATATCAACAACATATTGATGCTCAATTAAATTTTTTTCATCCGCAAGCAGCTTGTCCCCGAGCAATTTCTCTTCTTCCGCAGTTTTCCCTCTGGCTGTGGAGCCTGCCACGCCGGCAGAATATAAAGTGCTGCCTTCCTTCTTAACAAGCCGCTCCGGAGACGCCCCGATGAAACAGGAGTCATCTGCTTCAAAGGCAAACGTATAGCTGTCAGGCTGTTCTTTTAACAGATTCTCCAAAACTGTTTCAGGTGCAATCTCATCCTTTGCGGTGACCACAAGTTCTCTCGCCATGACCACTTTTTTCAGTTCTCTGCTGTTTTTAAGTTCTTCCACCAGAACCTGAACCGTCTGCAGCCATTCCTCTTTCCCAATTTCCTGCCGGGCAACAATATGATTTACTGCGGGCTTATTCTGTTCTTCGGAAAAAGAAGATAAAATGGCATTTCTTTTGGCTGTAATTCTATCCGCAAGAGACAGATCATCATGCTTCATGCAGAGTATATTTGTTGTTAAGTAAGTTTTGTTGCCGTTTTTCGTTAAAAGAAATTCCGGAATATGTAAACGTGCATGGGAATATTTTAGCCATAAATCCGATTGTTTTTTCAGCGGATCAAAAGAAAAGCCGCCAAACATGATGGGTCCCGTGCCCCTGATTTCCCGGGCACCAATTTTATGGAGATTGCCTACAGCTTCCTGCCACTTTTTCTCCACATGAAAAAAGCGGCCGGCGGCCTGTTCTGATTGAATTTGCATACATATTCCCAGTCCCGCAAAAATTAATGCTTCCGAAGGCTCCTTCCAAAAAAAACGTTCTCCTGCGTACAGTTCTCCGCCTTTTGCAAAAAAAGCCAGAGGTTCTGTAAAATTTATCTCTTCAACTGCACTGACTAAAACAGGTTCAGACAGTTCTCCTGCACTCTTAATAGCTTGATGTATCCCTTCCCGCAGGTCGATGTCGGAAATAGTAACCAAAAAGATCCCCCCATTATGTAAACACCATCAGAGGGGTTGTCAATTGACAAGAATACAACTCTGAAACTTGTCCTTCCGGCAAAACAAAAGCATACTCCTCCTGATGGCTGCGATATTCATATTCTGACATGTTTGAGATCTGCCTCTAATAGGATAACAATCATTGTATTTTTAATCCAGCGGCAGGGCCGGCTGATAATCCACCGTCCGGCAGATAATATAGTTGGCTATCACAAGGACAGGCAACATACTTATTGCCGTAATTATATTTATGTAAAACTAAAACATGATCATTTATGATGGATGCAAAGCCCTTTTCTAACATACACCCCGCCTGTAATCATGTCAATATTCGACACTTTCCTTCCTTATTATAATATATTTTCACAAAGAATCAGTTTTTTTTGCGTTTTAAATTATTATATCCATGATTAAATCATTAGATTTGTTTGAAATGCTTTTTTTACCCCTATTACCTGCAATATATTCAAAAAATCCCGCCGGATCCCAACAACATACTTCCGCCTTTTTGCTCAGTTTAAAAATGAGGAACCTGTTAAATCCGGGGTTCTTTTATTTTCTTTTGCAATCATATAAAAAGCCGGCTCATCCTTTTGGAAAAGCCGGTCTTTATCAGAAGATATTTTTTATAACAGGGTATACTTCCTTTTCTTTCGACGTTTCATTCATACTAAACATAATTGCGGTTAAATTCCATCGGTCTAGATGGTTTGATGTCCCAAATGTCCCCGGCATACTCCCGAATGGTTCGATCACTGGAAAAATAGCCTGAATTAGCTATATTTACCAAACTCATCCGCTGCCATTCGTCCTGCCTTTGATAGGTCTCCGCCACCTTCTCCTGCACCTTGGCATAAGAATCAAAATCCTTTAATACAAAGTATTGATCATTTTGAACGAGCAATGAATCATAAATAATCTCAAATTCTCCTGGATCCTTTTCTAAAAAGCCGTTAATTAATTGATCACATATTTCACGGATTCTCAGATCATGGTAGTAATACTCCGCAGAACGATAACCGTTGCTTTCATAAATATTTATAACCTCATCGGCTGTTAAACCAAAAATAAAAATATTTTCATCGCCGACTTTTTCTCTTATTTCCACATTTGCACCATCCAAAGTCCCGACTGTAATGGCTCCGTTCATCATAAACTTCATATTGCCTGTTCCGGAAGCTTCTTTGCTGGCTGTAGAAATTTGCTCACTGACATCAGCAGCCGGAAAGACTCTCTCAGCAACAGATACACGATAATTTTCTAAAAAGATGATCTTCAATTGATCACGGACGTCCGGATCATGATTAACTTTTTCTGCGACGGAATTAATCAGTTTAATGATCTTTTTGGCATAATAATAACCGGGCGAAGCCTTTGCTCCAAAAATAAATGTTCGCGGATAAATTTGAAAAGAGGGTTCCGTTTTCAACTTATTATACAGATGCAGGATATGAAGAATGTTTAAGAGCTGGCGTTTATAAGCATGGAGCCTTTTCACCTGAATATCAAAAATCGATGAACAGTCAATCGTCATCCCTGTCTGTCTTTTAATTAATTCCGCAAGTTTTTCTTTATTGGTCCTTTTTACTTGTGACAGTTTTGTTAAAAATCCTGAATCAGTTTTAAACTTTTCCAGTTCTTTCAGTTGTTCCGGCTGATAAACCCATGAATCCCCAATCGCTTCGGTTATTAATCCGGACAGTTCCTTGTTGGCTTTGCACAACCAGCGGCGGTGGGTTATTCCGTTCGTTTTATTATTAAATTTTTCCGGAGTAAATTCATAAAATAATTTCATTTCCCTTTTTTTGAGGATGTCAGTATGCAATTTAGCCACACCGTTGATACTGTGGCTTCCTGCAATGGCCAGATGCGCCATTTTTACCAGACCATGTGAGATAATGGCCATTTCCTCAATCCTTTTCCAATCCCCGGGATACCTTTCCCACAAAGCCCGGCAAAACCGTTCATTAATCTCATGAACAATCATATAAATTCTTGGAAGCAATGGGGCAAAAATGCGAAACGGCCATTTTTCCAAGGCTTCCGCCAGGGTTGTATGGTTTGTATAGGAGATGGTTTTTGTCGTTAAATCCCAAGCCGTATCCCAGTCCAGGTGCTCTTCATCAATAAAAATCCGCATTAATTCAGGAATAGCGAGTACCGGGTGTGTATCGTTAATATGAATAGCTACATGATCCGGAAAATTCAACAAATTTTTGTGCTCTTTCCTGTATGATGCGACAATGGACTGAAGACCGGCTGATACCAGAAAATACTGTTGTTTTAACCGGAGAATTTTTCCCTCATCATGAGTATCATCAGGATATAAAAATTCGGTTACAGATTCTGTTTCCCGTTTATATTTCATAATATCCTGACAACGTGAGAGATATGTTGTTGACGGCTCGGCACTCCATAACCTTAATGTATTGACCGTCCGCGATTGAAAACCGGCTACGGGCATATCATATGGAACTGCGGTGATTTTTTCACTGTCAACATGATGAAAAACAAGGCGGCCGTTTTGAACAGACGTCTCCACCCTGCCCCAGAACGGCACTTCAACGGCATGGTCGTCCTTTCTTACTTCCCAAACATGTCCGCTTCGCAGCCATTGTTCCGGAAGTTCCACTTGGTAGCCGTCAATAATTCTTTGCTCAAAAAGACCGTACTTATAACGGATACCCATGCCATGCCCCGGAAGGTTTAACGTAGCCAGAGAATCAAGGAAACAGGCGGCAAGCCGGCCGAGCCCCCCGTTTCCGAGGGCCGGATCTGTTTCCAGTTCCTCCAGCTTTTCAAGGGAAATGCCGATCTGTGCCAGTCCTTTTTCAACGACATTTTCAATCCCTAAATTTATTAAATTTTGCCTTAATAATCTCCCGGGCAAAAACTCAATCGAAAAATAATAAACCTGCTTTTCGTTTGCCACCCGGTAGCGCTCATTTGTTTCAATCCAATCCCGGCTTAAGTATTCACGAATCATCTTCCCCAGGGTCTTATAATGATCCATTGGTGCACTTTCATTAAAACTTTTGCCGCAAAGCATCTCCACACGGTTTACAAAATAATCGGCAAAGTTTTTTGCGTTTGAAAACATTGGTGTTCACTCCCGGTTGTAAGTTGTGCATAGAGCTGATTATACTGGAATGCAGATCTTGCCCAGCTGTAATCACTCTCCATCGCTCTTGTGACTAATTTTCTCCACACAGATTTATTTTTATAAAAGGAAAGGGCTCTGCGTATCGTGTACAACATATCATGGGCATTAAAGTTGCTGAAGGTAAAACCGTTTCCTTCACCGGTAAATTCATTATATGATTGGACGGTATCATTTAGCCCGCCTGTTTCACGCACAATCGGCAAAGCACCGTACCTCATGGCAATCATCTGTCCTAATCCGCACGGCTCAAATTTTGAAGGCATCAGAAAAAGTTCGGCTCCTGCATAGATCTGGTGAGCCAATGCCTCCTGAAAGCCGATATATGCTTTAAATTTATCCGGATAGCGAAACTCCATCTCCCTGAAAAAATTCTCAAACCGGGGATCTCCCGTTCCAAGAATAATCATTTGGACAGGCTCACTTATTATCTCATGAAAAACGCGTGTTACCAAATCCAGCCCTTTCTGTTTTGTCAATCTTGTTACCATGGCAATGACAGGAATGTCATCTTCATCGGACAATGCAAAGTATTTCCGAAGTGCCCTTTTATTTTCCCTTTTCCCCTCAATATCACCTGGGTGGTACGTTTTGGCAATTTCCGGGTCATGTTCCGGATTATACAATTCGCCGTCAATTCCATTTAAGATACCTGTTAAATCATTTGAACGCTTTTGTAAAAGCCCGTGTAACTTTTCACCAAAATATTCCGTTTGAATTTCCCATCTGTATGTCGGACTGACCGTTGTAATTTTATCCGCAGACACAATCGCGCCTTTCATCATATTGATTGCTCCGTAAAATTCAAGCTGCTCTGTGTTGAAATAAGAGTCAGAAAGACCAAACAAATCTTCGAGAGCTTCCCTTGGCAATATCCCTTGAAATTGCAGATTATGAATCGTAAACACGGAGCGGATATGCCGATACTCTTCCCCTCCCCGGCTGTACTCATATTTCAACAGGAAAGGAATCATTCCCGTATGCCAATCATGGCAATGAATAACATCCGGAAAATAAGACAGTACCGGCAATGCATCAAGAACCGCCCTTGTAAAAAATGCGAATCTTTCGCCATCATCATCATAACCGTATAAATTTTCCCGGTTAAAATAATACTCATTATCCACTAAATAAAATGTAATTCCTTCATAATGAAGTTCTTCAATCCCGCAATATTGATTTCTCCATCCGACCCGGACTGTAAATTCAGACTTTCTTTTGATGCTCTTTTTAAAGACCTCAGGGATGGTGCGATATTTCGGAAGTATCACCCGGACTTCCGTACCCTGTTTTTTTAGCTCTTTCGGGAGCGCTCCGGCTACATCAGCCAGTCCGCCTGATTTTGCAAAAGGGACACATTCTGAGACTGCAAACAGTACCTTCAAACTCTCATCACCGCTCCTTGCAGGACAACCATCCCTTTGCCAATCACCTGCGGATGTCTTTCAGAACCTTTCAGTATTGCTCCTCTTTTGATTTTAGTATCTTTATCCAGAATGACCGAATCTAAATAACAACCTTTTTCAATGTTCCCCCTCTGCATAATTATGCTATTTTTTACAACAGCACCTTCCGCAATTTTGACACCGCGGAAAATAATGCTGTTTTCCACGGTTCCGTCAATTTGACATCCATTGGCAATCATTGAATTTTTGACATTATTCCTTTTTCCGTAGCGGGTTGGCGCTTCGTCCATGATTTTTGTATATATTGGGCGATTTTCTGGAAAAAAGTTTAGCCATGTTTCCGGCTTAAGCAGTTCCATGCTCACATAATAGTAGGACTGAATCGAATCAATCATTTCTGCACGTCCTTCATATTCATAAGTGCAGATGTCATATGGGCTGCCGATATCCGAAATAACATCGTCTATATTCCTGTACCCGGTGATTTTCCTTGATTCAACAAGGGAAACAAGCAATGATGTTTTCAGCACATACATCTTTAACGGGGTTCCGTCTTTTCTGACAATCTGGGTAATATCGCAATTGGATTGAATATGCTTTTCTAAAACTTTTTTAAAATCAATAATGCTGACTGTAAAGCAGTTAGCCAAAAGCGCATATTCCTGACGGCTCCGATAGAAAAAATCTATATATGAAGCTAAATGATTAAAATAGTTATTTTCCTGTCCTTGCAATTTATCAAAAAGAGTCGGCGGAAAAAGGAATAAACCGTCTCTTTTTCTGTTTAAATCCCAGTTTTTTCCTGATCCTAAATGGTCCATTAATGAGCGATAGTTGACCTTTGGAAAAACAGCCACACTTTTTATCCCTGAATTCACCATACTGGACATAATAAAGTCTACCAGCCGGTATCTTCCTCCAAAAGGAAGGGCGGCCAGACAGCGATGACCGAGGAGTTGTTCCAACCTGTGAAAAGTGGTGGTAGCATCAATAACCCCCAGCAAATTCTTATTCAATGATATCCCTCCATTTCCTTCTAATGGCTGTACAGCTCTTCAAGCATCTTTTCTGTAACTAATATAACTTCCTTGTTATTATCCTTTTGGGCAAGAACCGTTCCCTCCGGTATAATCATATTTGGAGGAACTATCACCCTTTCGAGATAAACATTCTTCTCAATCACGGCATTCGGCATAACAACAGCTTCTTTTACTATTGCACCCTCTTCTACGGTAACTCCCTGAAAAAGAACCGACTTTTCTATATCACCGCTAACCAGGCAGCCTTCATTGATAAGTGATGTAACAATTTTTGCCTGGTCAGATATATAATGCGGGGGCTGATTCGGGTTGACGGAATAAATTCTCCAAGAATCATCAAAAAGGTCAAGCTGGCTGTTTTCATCCAATAAATCCATATTTGCTTCCCAAAGGCTTTGCACAGTTCCTACATCCTTCCAATAGCCCCGGAATGGGTAAGCAAATGTGTTTTTTCCTTCTTTTATTAATGAGGGAATGATATCCTTGCCGAAGTCATGAGTGGAAGAAGGGTTTTTCGCATCTTTTTCCAAACACTCTTTTAAAATATGCCAGTTAAAAATATAAATACCCATTGAAGCAAGATTATTTTTAGGTTGTGCGGGTTTTTCCTCAAATTCCACTATCTTCATATCTTCAGCTGTATTAAGGATTCCAAAACGGCTTGCTTCTTCCCATGGAACTTCAATTGCGGAAATGGTTACATCTGCATTCTTGTCTTTATGGTACTCCAGCATCTTTTCATAATTCATCTTATAAATATGATCACCGGATAAAACCAAGACATACTCCGGATCATAGCGCGAAATATAATTTAAATTTTGATAAATGGCACTTGCTGTTCCTCTGTACCATTTCACATCTGCTGAATCGCTGTATGGAGGTAAAACAGTAACACCGCCATCCTTTCTGTCCAAATCCCATGCACTGCCAATCCCGATGTAGGAATTCAAATCCAGAGGCTGGTATTGTGTTAATACACCGACTGTATCAATTCCTGAATTGGTACAATTGCTTAACACAAAATCAATAATCCTGTATTTTCCTCCAAATGGAACTGCAGGTTTGGCAATATTTTTTGTCAATGTGTTAAGCCTGCTTCCCTGCCCTCCTGCCAGCAGCATTGCCACGCATCTTTTCTTTTTTGCCATTCCCTTTTTCTCTCCTTCCTTTCCGTTCTTTAACAGGACGTAAAATAGAAATTCCAAACGGAGGAATTTTCATCCTCAGAGAAAACGGCTTCCCGTGAAACGGGATTTCCTCTGTTTTCAATACTCTTTTATTTACACAACCGGAACCTCCGTATAATAGCGAATCACTATTTAGAATCTCCCGGTATCTGCCGTTCTGTGGAACACCGATTCGATAATCTTCATAGGTTATTCCTCTGAAATTACAGACAATCACAAGAATTTCACCATTTTCAGCTCTTCGGACAAAAGAAAAAATAGATTGCTCATAATTATTTACATCAATCCACTCAAAGCCTTCATGCATATGATCCAATTCAAAAAGAGGTTTTGAACGTTTGTAAATCTTTACTAATTCCTTGACAAAGTCATTAACTTTTCGGTGCATGTCATAATCAAACAAATGCCAATCCAACTGCTCTTTATCCTTCCATTCCGAAAATTGTCCAAATTCAAACCCCATAAAAAGCAGCTTTTTTCCGGGATGAGCAAACATGAATCCCAACAAAAGACGAAGTTGCGCAAATTTTTCCTCATACTCTCCCGGCATTTTGTTCAAGAGAGATTTCTTTCCATACACCACTTCATCATGCGAAAAAGGCAAAATAAAGTTTTCTGAGAATGCATAAAGAAGGGAGAAAGTAACCTTTTCATGTTTACTTCCTCTGTGACGGGGGTCTTCTTCTACATAAGTCAAAATATCGTTCATCCAACCCATGTTCCATTTATAATTAAAGCCTAAACCGCCATAATGGGTCGGAGCCGTCACTTGCGGCCAATCCGTTGAGTCCTCTGCAATCATCAGCAAGTTTTTATTGTAACTGAACACTGTTTTATTAAGTTTTTTTAAAAATTCAATCCCAAAAGGATTCCGTCTTTTTCCCTCAGAGTTCGGCCAATAAATAATATTGGCAACGGCATCAACCCTGAACCCGTCGATATGGTAAACATCCATCCAAAAAATAGCATTAGAAATTAAAAAACTTTGCACTTCTGTTTTACTCAAATCAAAATTTGCCGTTCCCCATGTATAATTTTCTCTGTCCGGCTCATATTCATATTCATAAAGAAAAGAACCGTCAAAACGGTATAAGCCGTGCGCATCTTTGCAAAAATGTCCGGGCACCCAATCAAGAATTACACCAATATTATGCTGATGACACTGGTCAACAAAATACATAAAATCATGTGGGCTTCCATACCTGCTTGTAACGGAAAAATATCCGGTGCCTTGATATCCCCACGAAATATCAAGAGGATGTTCAACAACCGGCAGCAGTTCAATATGGGTAAACCCAAGTTCCGCAACATAAGGAATTAATTCATCAGCAAGTTCCCGATAAGTTAAATGGCTTCCGTCCTCCCTTTTTTTCCATGTTCCGAGATGTACCTCATAAATTAAGACCGGATCTTTATATATATTCCGTCTTTCCTTCCTTTCAAGCCAGCGCTTATCTTTCCATTTATAACCGTCAAGCGAATAAACAACAGAAGCTGTCCCCGGCCTTAGTTCAGAATAAAAAGCAAATGGATCAGCCTTTAAAAATCTTTCCCCTGTCCAGGTAAAGATTTCATATTTATACAGCGAACCATGTAAATTTTCATTTATGAAAAACACCCAGATCCCTTCATTGTTAAGACGCTGAAAGCTGTATCCCTCTCCGTTCCAGGAATTAAAATCCCCAACGAGGCGAACCTCCCTTGCCCCGGGAGCCCAGACTGTAAAACGGGTTAATACAGAATCCCCGTCCTCAATGATATGCGCACCAAAAAGACGGTAACTCTCAAATAAATTTCCTTCATGAAATAAATGCATTTGATAATCAGTCGGCAACAATAAACCCGTTTCCATAAGCTCTCCATCCTATCCTTTCAAATACCGGTAAAAATCATACTCCGTCATATTTTTCAACATTCCATACTTATTATTCAACATTACCAAATATTCACCTTGTAAAAAAAATCCATAAATATCGACAAAAATCTCCGTGAAAGGTTTTATAAATGAATCAAATCAATATACTCCCTTCGATTTAAAAAGGTACTGCTATAACCTATCATTTTGAGAAAGCAAAAGTTGAAAGATTAAAGGATTTATTGGGGGAACAAAAGGAGGATAAAATAAAAAAAGATTCCAAAATCGAAGAACTCTTCCATAACGACAAAAAAGCTATTGGCTAAATTGCCAATAGCTTTTTATATGACCCCTACGGGATTCGAACCCGTGTTACCGCCGTGAAAGGGCGGTGTCTTAACCACTTGACCAAGGGGCCCTGTTTAAAGTGGCGGAGAAGGAGGGATTTGAACCCTCGCGCCGGTCACCCGACCTACGCCCTTAGC
>JANWJP010000194.1 GCA_025451895.1 Robertmurraya sp. | reverse complement strand
TTCGAACACTTTGTCCTCATGAACGACTCATGAAGACATTTTGAACTTTGAATTCGACTACTTTGTCCTCATGAACGACTCATGAAGACATTTTGAACTTTAAATTCGACTGCTTTGTCCTCTTAAACGCTTCATGAAGACATTTCGAACCGAAAGTTCCACTACTTTGTCCTCATGAACGACTCATGAAGACATTTCGTACCAAAAATTCGACCACTTTGTCCTCTTAAACGCTTCATGAAGACATTTCGTACCAAATACTCAACTGCTTTCTCCTTATAAACAACTCACTATAAACATTTGCCCCCTGCCCGTCTGACATTTCATCTGCAGAGCAGCTCAACAAACTATTCCCCTACCACTGAAAAAACAAACACCCCTTTCCTCCATACAAACATCCATGAGATCCGTCTCGCAACCATGGATGAAAAGACTTTTTCACAGAAAAAGACACAATTCACCATACATTCCAAACTAACAACGAAAGGCCGGCCTCCGGCATAGTTAATATTCCGGAGACCGTCCCACAGTTGGTTCTCATCATGTTCCTTGCACCATTGAACCCGAGTCATACCACCCGCTTTAAAATCAGCAATGCGACGTTCCCATTCTTCCCGTAATTCTTCTCGAGTCATAAAAACCTCCCCAAATAACAGTGTTGAGGAGATTATCACAAAAATTTTGCGAAATGACCATGTAGGAAAAGCTTGACGCTTACGTTGTTCCCAAAACCAATCCTTCTTCGATATATGTATTTATTCACTAACCATCCCCGGCCTTCATTCATCAATGAATAACAATTGCTTGAGAGCCCATTTGCTCCCACGCTGCTATAAACTGATCACGGGCAATTTTCTGATTTTTATAGCCATAAGGATTATTGACGTAAATATAGTCCTTGTCAAACCCGGTTATTACTCCGAAGTGCATGCTGAAAGTAATTTCAACCTGACCTTGCGGTGTATTCCATGTCACAAAATTTGATACAGGGACAAAGTTGGACGTACTGATTACCCATACCGGATTCTCAGCAGCAACCTCTTTTAAAAGGATTTCAAACGGTTCTCCTGTTAAATTCTCGACCCTGCCTTCCGCATATTTGGTGGCCAAATCAAAAATTGGTCCATGATAAACTCCCAATCCCGGCCCGTCTTCCATATTGCCGACAAATCCCTCATTTGGATTACCGCGCAAACCATTTTCATATTGAAGAGGAACTTTTTTTATCGTATTGGCCAGTTCATTTTTAGTAACCGGGATACCTTTAAAATTTAATATCATTGCTAAGCTGGTAACTTCACAACCGTTGTATAATCTGGGATTTTCCATTTGATTAATCAGAGGTACATCGAGCAGTATTTTTTCCACATTTTCTTCATATAAGACCATGATTCCGGATTGAGAGCCGTCGGTGGTATCATTTTTTTGTTCAATGTGTTCGGTTTCTTGATAAGATGAGTTTTCTTCCACGTTGATAGTTTGTTCTCCGGGCGCTTGCATAGTGGCTGTTTGATCTGTTTTCGGAAAAGACACATTTTCTTTTAATAGATAATAAGAAAAAAACAATACTGCCATTAGTAAAGCGGCAACGACGGTTTTTATCAGACGGGCTCTTTTAAACAAACTCATCATTCCTCTATATTTATTGTTGATCAAAGATTCAAGTCATTAAAAATTATTCTAATAAAGTTTTTCAAAAAGGAATCTTTTAAAAAATTATAAATAATTTAATAAATATTAATTTTCTAAATTTTAACATCCCGGTTTTATGGAAGGGCATTTTTCATAAAAATGCCATAAATCGGTGTTCATTTTCTCATATAACAATTGTATGTTTTCGGTCGTTCACTTTTTTAATAATACATACTCTTTAATTGAAATCGGCCTGGTTTCAGCGGTTAGCTATGACAGAAGCATTTATTAAATATGCTTTATACTGCTGCTCTAAATGATGTCTCTTTAGGAATTTTTGACTTTCTTCATTCTTTCATTCATTCCTATTTTTGGTTTCGGGCACAAAACCTTAGACACGCAAGTTATATTAAAAACAAATCTATTAATGTAAAAACCCAATAAATTTCGCCAGAATTGTGTACCAGAATGCTATGCTAATATCACGAATTATTTCAATAAGTCTATTCCCATCCGTAATAAAACTTATTATTTGAAGTACTAAAAAAGTATGTAAATAGTCTGTATTTTCAGAATTAACAACATATAAAAATTCACCTTTTTAAAAAGTAGATTTGGGATCTATATTTTGAGTTAATAATAATAATGCGAATTTTCAGAATAATATTATGGTAAAAAGAATAACCCAAATTATTATAAAATCTGATCTTAGGCGTCTAAAAATCACTATCTGGCTTTTTCGTTTCTCAGGTCATTCAAAAGGAGGAGTGGCAATTCCTGCCAAAATAATCAATAAAGAAATTGATACAACTAACGCAGGTTTTATGGATGCCCTTTTATCTTATTGGAAAAACAAACATAAACGGCCAGACAAACCAAGTCCGATAATTAAATAAGCCTATTCCTCCAGTAAACTTATAAACATATTATTCTTCCGTTCCTATATTTAAAAAAATAATGACAATTTCTTCCAAAATATTCTATGCTTTAAGCGGAAAAACTTCAAGTATTTTCTTTACGATGAGTTCAAATTCCGGTGTCAAGAACTGGTATCTGTTGACCTACCAGGTTCTTTCCCGGGAAAGATCGCGAAAAACATATTTGCCAATACTCCGGTAGCAATAACTGGATTCCTGATATTTATAGTATATTCCAAGATTGTGGTAAAACTGCTTCTGCTTTTCAGAAAAAGAGAAGACAATTTAAACAGCTTGTTGAAGTATATTTATAATATTTCAAAAAAAAGAAGCGAATACACAAATGAATCCTGATTCAATAATTTTCACTGAAACAAACATAAAGAACAAACGAAAATCCATTAACATGTAATAAAAACGCCGGCTCCGAACAACTGTTAGTCGGAACTCCGGCGTTTTTTGAAACAAGCCCTCAATCATTTGCAAAAAATTCTCTGATGGCTTCGTTTGTTTTTTCAATCATTATATTAATTTCATCCTTAGTAATCACATACGGAGGCATAAAATAGAGGATATTTCCCAACGGCCTCAGCAGCAGCCCCTTCTCCAGGGCAATTTTGTAAATTTGATAACCGACCCGGTCTTTACTTGGAAACGGCTCTTTCGTTTCTTTATCTTTCACTAATTCAATCGCTCCGACCATACCGGTTTGCCGGTATTCGCCCACAAATGGATGGCCTTCAAAGGTACGGATCGCCAATTCCCTCATATAAGCGCCTTTCTCTTTGATTTGGTCCAAGACTTTTTCATCCTCAAAAATCTTCAAGACCTCAAGGGCGACACGGCAAGTCAACGGATTTCCCGTATAACTGTGGGAATGCAAGAAAGCTTTCATGGTTTCATAGTCATCATAAAAGGCATCGTACACTTCATCTGTCGTCAAGACAACCGACATCGGCAAATAGCCGCCTGTTAATCCTTTGGACAAGCACATAAAATCAGGGGAAATCCCGGCCTGTTCACAGGCAAACATCGTGCCTGTTCTTCCGAAACCAACGGCCACTTCATCGGCAATTAAGTGGACATCATATTTTTCGCAAAGCTCTTTTAACTGTTTGAGATACCCGGGCGGATACATTTTCATCCCGGCAGCCGCCTGAATCAGCGGTTCAATAATTATGGCAGACAGTTCTTGATGGTGTTCCTTCAATTTTTCTTCAACATAAGAAATACAAGGCACATTACAGGACTCAGAACGTTCATTGAACGGACAGCGGAAACAGTTGGGGCCCTGCGCCCGCACCGTATCCAGCAACAAAGGCCGGAACACTTTATTATACAAATCCACTCCTCCAACAGACAGTGCACCGAGGGTTTCTCCGTGATACGCATCGGTCAGAGCGAGAAAACGTGTTTTCTTTGGCTTATTTTTTTGCAAATGGTATTGGAAACTCATTTTTAAAGCGACTTCGATGGCAGAAGAGCCGTTATCGGCAAAAAACACCTTGTGTAATCCGTACGGGGTCAGTTGGACCAATTTTTCTGACAGCAAAACAGCCGGTTCATGAGTAAAGTTGGCAAAAATGACATGTTCCAATTGAAAGGCTTGGTCTGCGAGAGCCTTGCTGATGCGTTCATTGCTGTGTCCGAATAAATTGACCCACCAGGACGAGACCGCGTCGATATATTCTTTGTCATTTTCATCGTACAAATATATACCTTTGCCCTTTTTAATAACAATAGGGGGCAAATCTTCATAGTCCTTCATTTGTGAACACGGATGCCAGACATGGTTTAAATCTCTTTTTTGCAAATCTGACATAGTGGAAATCATAGAAGCATCAACCTTTCAAAAAATTGTTCGCCTGCAACTCCCGGAATTTCCGGTTCCGAAATGTTTTTTAACTCAGAAATAATGAGGACCGGCAAATTTGCATAACGCCGAATCGTTTCTATGTTGCTGTTCTCAAGAGCGGTTCCTTGATATCTGTTAAAAACAATCCCCGCTGCGGGAATATTTCTTTGTTTGAGAGCCTCCAATGAAAGGAGAGTATGATTGATGGTGCCTAATGCCGTGCGTGTGACTAACACAACCGGCAGCTTCGATTGCTCTATCAGATCGAGAAAAAACTCATTTTCAGTTAATGGAACATATAATCCACCCGCACCCTCGCAGATGACATAATCATAGTTGTTTTTTAAAAGTTCTATGTGGCTGAGAATTTTCTCTTTGCTCACCTCTGCTCCCTCCAGCATAGCCGCGTAGTGAGGAGAGGCAGGCTCTTTAAATGAATATGTATTTAAGTGGTCCTCCACTAAAGGTGCAGCACTGACATATTGATAGTATGACGTGTCAGAAGAAGAAGCGTTTGAATGCCCCGGTGTTACACCCGTTTGCACCGGCTTATACGGAACGGCCTTTCTGCCTTTTTTCTGAAAGTATCGTAAAAAGCAACCGGTAACCACCGTCTTGCCAACATCCGTATCTGTTCCTGCAACCCAGAAATGTTGTGTCACATTAAACAGTCCCTTCTAATTTTTTTTAAGCATCCACAGTGGCAGTGCTTGTACGCTTTAATGCTTTCCGCAATCTGGCCAGCACCCCCAATGAAACAATTGTTACGACGATATCAAGCGGCAAGTATGCTGCCATCCAGCTCCATGCCACTGCATAACTGAATCCGGTCGGTGCGGCTGCCCAAAATTTAAAGGCAAGATACATTAAGTTCGTGCCAATCAGATAGTTAAGAGCAATACTTAAAATTCCTGCACCAAAATAATGTTTTTTGGCAACATTCACCCGATCTCCAACCATTTTTCCTGTTGCATAAGCAACAAAAATAAATGAGATGATAAATCCAAATGTCGGACTGAGTAATGAGGCCGGCCCGCCTTTAAATTGGGCAAAAACGGGAGCCCCCGCCAATCCAATCAGCATATACGCGAGCATGGAAAATGCTCCCCACCGGCTTCCCAAAAGTCCTCCCGCCAAAATAGCAAATAAAAGCTGCAGGGTGACAGGCACCCCTCCGATGACCAAAAAAGGAGAGATATTCGCCCCCACCGCCATAAATGCGGCAAACAGTCCGCTCAATACAAGATTTCTAACCTTTGAATTTCCCATTTTGTCCCCTCCATTTGTTAACCTAATAATCATTTAAGTTGACATATAACCGAAAATTATTCTCTCATAAGAAAATAAGAGCGTCAATGATGTTTTACGAAAATTTAGAATATAAAAACACCCCGTTCTGTCCTCATTACAAAACGGAGTGATTCTTCTAATTATTTCTGTCACCTTGGCTGCAGACCCATTCAACAGCGGATTTTTTGACAGAAACAGACTGCCTGCCAAATATTGAGATGTTTTTTTGCGTAATTATTAATATAAAATCCTGCACTTAAATACTTTTTGCCAACTATTCCGGGCATTTTTCACATCCCGGCAAGTCCTTTAAACACCTCTACTGCTGTTTCGATGATGTCATCGTTGAAATCATATGCCACAGTATGAATATGAGGATAGTCCTCCCCATTCCCGATATAGAAAATAGCCCCTTTCGTTTCCTTTAAATAATGGCCAAAATCTTCCGATGCGCGATATGGCCCGGTCATTTCGTTACAGGGAATTCCTTTCATTTTACAAACTTTGCGGATTTTGTCCGAGCTTTCTTTATGATTAACCGTTTCCGGAAAAACATCCGCACAGGAAAAATGGACTTTTAAACCTTCTGAATGAGCCAACTGTGAAGCCTTTTTTTCCAGCTTTCTCTGCAATTCCTCCAACTCGGATTCATATTGCGCACGAATGGTCAGCAACAAGTCTCCCTTGCTTGCCGCAATACCAAAATTCGGTTCACCGGCAGTCATTTGAATAACCGTACATAACACTTTTCCTTTATATTTTTCCGGTGCAGTAAACTCCAGGATCGCACCGACGAGGTCAGCAATGGCATAAGCCGGATTAAGCCCGTCTTCCGGCTGGCTTGCATGGGCCGGAGTTCCTTCCATATGAATCGTCATGCCCTTCGAAGCGTAATGGGCCGTCCCATCAATGACATTCACTGAGCGAAGCGGCAGCCCGCTCATATTATGAAAAGCAAAAATCTCATCGATCTCATTTTCTTTAATGAATGAAACGCATTGCCGGGCACCGTCACCTGTTTCTTCCGCATGTTGAAAAAGAAAAAAAATATTGTTTTCTGCTCCTTTTTGATCAATATCCAAGGCTAAACCTGCCAAACATGCGGCATGGCCGTCATGACCGCATTTATGCGAAATACCCGGATTTTTGGAACGATGAGGGATATCAATCGTTTCGTCAATCGGCAGTGCGTCAAAATCAGCCCGAAAGGCGATATTCCTCTTTCCCTCACCTGCGCGGTACACCGCGTAAAACCATACGCCTTTATCAATAATCTCCAGGTTCGTGTGAGTTTGAAGAAATGATATTAAATGCTGCTTTGTCCATACCTCATGATTTGATAACTCCGGAAACTGATGCAGTTCATGACGCAGTTTCCTGATTAACTCCAAGTTTTTTCTTTCCAAAATTCTGTCACCTGCTTTTATCTCTTTGACTGAGTTTATTACTTATCAAGCAAATGAATTGTCGCGAAAGACTGGTATTCGCCTAATGCTATAATGCTGAATTTAACATGCGCCTGAATCGGATATGTAAAGACAAAGACCTTGAGACAATTTCTGTATCCGTATTATATCATGCACCGGAGACCAGTTTTGCATAACGGGATTTCAATACCCGGATATTTAAAACAGAGACTTCCCCGTTAAAGCTTACATAGCCACGTTTATAGGTGAACCTCCAGCCACAGCCCTGAGAACCTGAAAGCAATCACGGATAAATAATTTTTCAAAAAAACCATTTAAATTCCTTTATAATCAATAAATTTTCGCGTTCACACCTAATTTAATAGATTGAATTTTTAGACTTATATTTGCTAAAAACAGCCAATATACCGGCTCATACAATTATTAGGATTCTATCGATAAAATCGATAGGTACACATATAATCCATTAGTAAAATCTATTAGTAAAAAAGAGATAGTTATTTTAAAATATCATTAAATTGCAACATTTGCGCAAAATTTATTCTTACTGGAAGTTCCGTTATACGTATATTATAAATAAGTATTTGGAGGGACTTATATTGAAAAAAAAGCATCTTTTTACATTATTAGCAATTGTTTTTACCGCCTTTCTTGTGATGGGCTGTACAGGTTCTGATGACAAAGAAGAAGCAAAAACAGAAATCCAGTTTGTCGGTTCCTCAACATTAACTCCGGTCATTCAAGCCATTGCCAATGACTTTTCAGAGAAACACGGCACATGGGACAAAGTGGACAGTTCTTTACCGGACAAAGATATTAAAATTTATGTCACTTCCGGTGGCTCAGGTGACGGGGCAAAAGGTGTCATTGAAGGAACAACAGACTTTGGAATGCTTGCCAGAGAAGTGAAAGATGAAGAAAAAGAAAAAATCACTGACCCGGCTGAATACTTGGTGGGTATTGATGCGTTGACATTGGCAGTTCATCCGGAAAACCCGCTCTTGACTATCAAGGATGATTTAACAAAAGAAGAAATTGTTAAGATTTTCTCCGGTGAATATGCAACATGGAAAGACTTTGATCCATCTCTTCCTGATGAAGAAATTATTGTCGTTACCCGTGACGTCGGCGGCGGTGCCCATGAAGTTTTCCAAAAAGTCATTATGGGTGACGTTGATGTAAAAGCAGATGCCATTCAAGAAGGCTCCATGGGAGCCCTCGTAACTAAACTTACTGAAAATAAATATGCCATCGGTTATGCATCCTTTGGTGTTGCCAATCAAAACCAGGGTAAAGTAGTTATGTTAAAAGTTGATGGCGTAGAAGCTACAGTAGACAATATTAAAGACGGTTCTTATATTATCCAAAGACC
>JANWJP010000193.1 GCA_025451895.1 Robertmurraya sp. | reverse complement strand
GGAGTCTTCGTGCCTTTCACTCCAATCAACAAAGTATATCAAAATCAACATTGCCCTTTAACACAGCCTTTAATTAAAAAAACAGATTGAAATTCATTCTCAATCTGTTTTTGCAACCGCTTGCCATATGTACCATGAGTCCCTGCAGAGATTGTCATAAGTGCTGCGGGTATCCCTGCTTATTTTAAAAGTTTTATAGATTTACGAGAAATTTATGATTTTGTTCAAAGTCCAGGTCTTCCCAGGAAAAGATGTTTAAAACCATCTCAAAGCTTCTTTCCATAGCCGGAAGACGGTGATCTTCATATTCCATAATCGTCAAGATGGCTTCCCCGGTTTCTCCGGCGGGAATGTCCGTACTCATAATGACCGTTGACTTATCAAGTTTTTTTCCGTCCGCCCTTACTTCTTCCGCCCGGACAGTCAGGGTTTTCTTATCCTTGTTTGTCACTACAAACCGGACATCAATGGAATCGCCGTAAACTTGATGATGAACACTTTTTATGTCAACAAGCGTAATTTTTACTTGCTTATTATCGGCAACGAGAAAATTAACTTTTTTCATCATATTTTCAAGTTTCGCTCTGTTGTCTTCTGTAGTTGCCAGCTCCACGGCATCTGCCGTATTATTTTGTGTGTTGTTTTTATTGAAATCCCTGTAAACGGTGGTTGCGACTAATACTAGAAGCAGTACTCCGATTAAGATCAACCGCTCCTGCTCCCGGCCAAGCTTCACCTTCAGGTTCAGCTTTTTCTTTCGCTTCAAAACTACTCATCCTCTCCCAATACATTGTGCGCTATCTATATTCTACAGTTTTCGACAATATCCTTCAAAGGGTTTTTTAAAATCAGGCGCCTTCTTAGATTTAAAGGAAAAGACCCAGCCAAATATTTGCAAAATCAGAAGGAACATAAATGAATGAATACTTGTATATTATACGATTGTTTTTAAAAAGCGGATACCCTTTTTGTACAGGTAATATTTTCATTCCCCGCATCCGCGGAACCGCTCCGGAAACTTCCGTAAGTTTGCGGTTTTGTCCGTGCAGTGCCAAAATATATGAATAAATCGGGGGCGGGAAAAACAGGTTTCCCGCTATTTTTTTATATAAGCCTCATAAATACTTATTGCCAGCCCTGCCACGGCCATGATACAAAACGCTGCGAATGCCCAAAAAGTATTGCTGCCAAGCAAAAAGCCGAGTAATCCTGTTATGTCATTATAATCCCACGGACGAACAACAGATAAGATTAATAAAACGAGGATCCCGATTACTCCTGACAGGATGAGGACTCCGCCAAAAATGATTCTTTTCAAAATATACCTCCTTTTGGGGTTTTAATCATTTTTTATTTCTATGTCTTCTAATCCGAAAGAAGGCGCCTGCATTGTAACCCTGTATTTTACGTACTTTAGTATTATCCCTATTGTCTTATTATATACAACATTGTGATATGTCTGAAAAAAATAAAAGAATATTTTATGGTGAAAATGTTGCCGGGGTGGCAAGGAACGAAACAATGGCCTTTTTTAATCAGATAAGATTTTTCTGTATAACAACTCTCACAAAGCGTTCAATTATTTCCACACAGGTGTTTGATATAATTAAGTGTATATTGGCGTTCTTTGAAACATTCAAAATAGGAGGAAGAGAGGCACAAAGGAATACAGCAGTTAGAATAACTTGGAGAGGAAGAGTGATATGGACAAAGAAATCTGGAAGAAGGTTTTTCGAATCATACCTGATAAAAGGCTGGTCGGGCTTATTCATAAATGGAACATACAAATCAAAGGGTTCCGGTCGATCAACAACAGCAACATAAAAGTTGTCAGAAGCAGGGTTTTAAATTAAATGCTGAAACCAAAAAAGCTTAAAAAAATTGTCGAAGATTATGAAAACGCTTTCTCAGAGGACACTCAAAACGATCAGGGAGAGGCAATGGATCCCAGAGATGCTTCGATTGAGGAACTCATGGAAAAATTTGAAGAAGGCATGGCCCTTGACCTGATTTTTGGCGGTCTTTTTGCAAGCAAAGATGAGAACCACCACGCGAAGGCCGGGGAGTTCGAACAGGCTCTTTTAGAAAAATATGATGTTCAGTCTTTGGAGGAATTAATAGAAAAGGAATGTGAGCAAGATGAAATACAAAAGGAAACAAATGAGGAAAAGATTGACTGGAAGAAAAAATGGGAAAAGACAACAGCCCTTATTGACAGATTAAAACAAAGAATAGAAGAGTTAGAGCAAAAAAACTCCCGGTTGAAAACAGAGCATAAAAATGAAAAAAAGGAATGGATAAAAGAAAAAGCGCAGCTTCAGCAGAAGGCGGGAAATGCAAAAGCAGAGACAAGGAAAGTCCTCGGGCAGTATGCCGCTTTAGAGGAGGAAAACAAAAAACTGGCTGAAAAAATAGAGCAACTTAAAAAGGAAAACAGTCATTTGCACGCCAGAATATTGTGCCTGGAGCAAAACAGTACGGATAATGAACAAAATAAAAAGAACGATCAGGGAGAGGATGTTTTGCATGTTTTACTTATTGGAGACCCGAAAAATAAAAGTATTGCCCGTTCAGAAAATCCGAAATTCGAAATTATCAGCGCGGAGGATTCTTTGGAGGCAGATTTGACCAACTACCGTGAAATTTGGATGCTTAATTATCTTGTTCCCCCGCAGTTTAAAAACAAAATTATTGAGCGATCAGGAGAAAAGGTCAAAGAATTTCATGATTTTCTGTCATTCAAATCATACATAAAGAGAGGAAGTTATCAATGAGCATAAAAACATGGGAGAACTATTGCGTAGGTGTGCTGGATAAACCGAAGGAAGATGAACTGCCTTACCGGGACAGCGTTTTTATAAATAATCAGGACAGTTTGCAGTTCCAAGTCCGAATCATATCTGAAACCTCATACAGTTTTCCGAATGTAAAAAGTGTGACCGGCTTCTATTCCGACCTGGAGCCATGGGGTTTTGAAGATGATTACTTCCTTGGCCGGGAAACCCGCATAAAGAATTTAAAAGAATGGCTTGAGGATTATTTGCTCGTTTTCAAGGTTGAAAAACGTATCCGCTATACCCATGAAGAAGTGTTTAATGCAAAAGATGTAAAGGTGATTCCGAAGCTGAACAGCTATACAGACGATTTGACGCTAATCCCTGTTCCTATCTTCAGCAAGGAAAAGCATGGAATTGATTTGGATGAATTTGTTTACCGCCTTTATAACAAAAAGTTTGTCGGAAGAATTGATCACATTTCCCATGAACCTGAAGACACTCCGGCCTTTGCCGTCTGGAGAGAGCACTTTGCTGATTTCAATTTAAGAATATTCGGCCAGCTTGACAAGCACCAGTATGCCTACGGAGGGTTTAATTTTGAAATTTTGGGCGAATTAAAAGAAATTGAGTTTAAGAGAGAGTGGTACGAGGAATGTTATTTTTGCAATGAATTGAACGATGTTGTTTTTGTTCCCCTGGCGGTTCATCAGGCGATGACCGCGGAGCTTGAAGCGGCAGAACCGCTGACTGTTTCCAAGCGGGAATATAACCTGGAGGCGCAGCGGGATTCCAAATCGGAACATGATAGTCCGGGCGTCCGGATACCTGCAGATTCTTCTTTTCCTCAGACTGTTCCCGATATTTCAAACGAAGCCGCTCAGGAATGGGATGATGATGAACTGAGGCTTTTGAAAGCTTTTTATACAAATACGCAGGAAGCCGGCCTGTCCTACAAAATGGAGGACCTGATCAATTTTCATACGGCCATGAAATGCTCCAATCTCGTCATTTTGGCAGGGATGAGCGGAACGGGAAAAAGCCGGCTGGTCGATTTGTACTGCTCGACACTGGGCTTGAAGGGCGAACAGTTCACATTAATTCCCGTCAGCCCGTCATGGACTTCGGATACAGACTTAATCGGCTATGCGGATACGATGCATATGATCTACAGGCCGGGGGATTCCGGTTTAATCAACGCTTTGAGAAAAGCCCAGGATAATCCTGACAAGTTATTCGTCATTTGCTTTGATGAAATGAATCTGGCAAGGGTGGAGCATTATTTTTCACAATTCCTGTCGATTCTGGAAATGGAACACGGCAGAAGAGTATTAAGGCTCTATAATGATGATTTGGAAAACAGGCTTTACAATTCGGCCCAATATCCGCCCACCATTATGATTAAAGAAAATGTCATATTTGTCGGCACCATCAATGTGGATGACTCCACCTATCATTTTTCCGACAAAGTGCTGGACAGAGCAAATGTCATTTCCCTGGAGGTCATGCCATTTCATGCATTGAAAGAACTTCCTGAAAGGAAAAAAGCTTCTGCGGCAAGATCCGAGGAGATCAGCTTTGAAGTCTATCAATCTTTCCGGCCGGGAAATAAGACGATTACCCTCTCTGATGAGGAGCTCTCTTTGCTGTGGGAGGTTCATCTTGCTCTCCAGAAAATGAACCGGCAAATCGGCGTGGGTCCGAGAATCGTCAAGCAAATTGACGAGTATTTGGCCAATCTTCCTGCGCAGCAAATCCTCAACAGGGAGAAAGCCTTTGATTATCAATTTGTGCAAAGAATTTTAACGAAAGTCAGGGGTTCAGAGGAGCAGCTGCGGGAGCTGATTGGAATTTATACGAACGAAGGAGAGGTCATTGACAGTTATTTGCTTGAGCTTTTGAAAAAATATCCAACCATCTCCCCGTTTGCGATCAGCAAAAAGGTGATCGAACAAAAGGCGAAAGAGCTGAAATTCTATGGCTATACATTCTAATCAGGGGGAGTTCTCCGTTCACTTCATGCATACGTACCTGAACGGGGACACGGAGGTCATTCCGGTCACACATTTTGTTGAGGACTTCAACGACTGGAATCCGGAACTCTATGAATATCCGAAAATCAAGGAAAATGTGGATCTGGAAATGACGTTTTCCTGCACCAGTCCCGGCGCCCGCTGCACGATGGACGGTTTTGACATCCTTCCGGCGGAAAACCTTGAAGAGGATCCGGACACAGGACTCATGTATATGAAAAAGGGAACTCTCACACTTTTTAAGCATGACCCGGAAAAAGATTATTATCCGTACATTCCCGGGATCTATTGTATCACGGTCTGTCTTGACAAGAAAAAATATTATTCTTTTGTCAAGGTTATTTCCAGCCGTATGACGGATCAACAGCTTGACTCGATGAGGCGGGAAGTGGAGGAACAAAGCAGGGGACTGGCCATGGATGCGGTCAGAAGAAAAACCGTCATTGACAGTGAGAAAAACCGGGCGGTTGAACTTAATCAGGGGCTGATGAGGCAATTTATCATACTCCATGAAAATTTCCGCGAGGTCTCGGCGATTATTGCCGATTTGTCAAAAAAGGTGCGTTGGGCTTTGAAAAAGGAATATCTCATACAGCCGGTGGAAAAACCGCTCTATGTTGACATGGCTTCCATCCAGCACCGGCTGAGGCATCCCGAATCGTTGAATTATGTCAAGGTCCGCAAGAACACCGTCAATTATGACCTGCCGGAAAACAGAATGCTGAAAAGGATCATCAACCAGTGGGTCGATATATTAACGGAATTTTGCCAGCAGCTGGACTATAATCTGGACCGGTTGACAGCGGAAGGAAACAGAGTTTTTTCGGCATACACCCCTGATCCCCTCCGTTTCAAGGTGCTGGAAAGCATGCAAAAGTATAAGACCCGGGCGCTGCAGATGAAGGGTGCTTTGAACAGCCTGCAGGCGAGATTTTGGTATCAGGAAATTTCCGATCAGCCGGACGCGGTGATTTCTAGTAAAATGTATGCCGATCCCCGCTACAACAAGATATTAAAAATTCACCGCAAAGTTCAATCCAATGAAATCGAAATTTCCCTTCATCCCGGCTGGAACTTTCATTGGAAAAGAACCGACCAATTATATGAAATATGGGGATTTTTTCAGGTTTTAAAAGCTTTCAAAGCCAACGGATTCCATACCGTTTCCGTCCAGGGCTGGAAGCTGCGCGGTGAAAACTGGCGGGAACACGAGCTTCTTGTCATCCCGGCCATTCCAAAAGGGACGAAGGTAAAAATGGAAAAAGGAGATATTAAAGTCAATATTGTTTTTGACGGCCTGATTACCGGCGATCAGTCTGAAACCAATCTTGAAGAAGCGCCGGTTTATACCACGGGCCGCCACAATAATCCCGACGTCAGAGTTGATGTGTACATTGGCGGAACTTTTATCGGTAATCTGATCATGGATACAAAATACCGGAACAGAAAAGCTCTGGAAAACTCAAGATATCAGTTAATCAGCTACGTGGACAATGTCCGTTCCCCGTACATTTATAATAAAAGGAGGAACTGGCACCGTCTCCGCCCGGTCCACAGTGTGCTTGTCCTGTATCCGGATAAATGGGGCGACACGACCATTGACACTCTTTCCGAAAACAGCATCATGCTGGTTCCGCTTACACCGGAGACGGAATTTCATCATTTCTACAGCCTGATCGGAGCCCTTCTAGACGAGCTGGTCACAGATGCGGAGGATGAAGGGATTGTGCCGGAGTAAAATTGGATATGTCCGTTCTGAAAAATAAATAAGAGCGGCTTTGAGCAAATGCTGCGAAAAAAGCATGGTCTGTTCAATGTGAATGGCCATGCTTTTTTATGTTGAGTGCTTTGAGTTTTTGATTCAAAAAAGAGGCAATTTGATGAACGGCGATTATGGAGGGTTAACATTCCTTCACGAAATGCTGCATTTTTAAATGTTGTTACTAAGAATATGTTCCAATGGTTACTTTGACATGGAAAAGAACTTATTAAATCTGTTTTTCATCAAAACTAACGTTTTTATGGTTATAAAAATATCATTGTCAATATAGTGAAATATTGCTAATTTTTATCCATTTTTTCAAAAAAAGGCTTATTATATTAGCTGGCATATATTATGTCAGGATAATAATCAGAACCTTATTAATTTACAAAGAAGTTTTTTAACTAGCTTGATTAAGGAAAGGAGCAAAAATGAATACGGTCATTGATGCAGAACTGTTAACGATAAGCGCCAAGAGAGACAGTATGTATTCCTTTTTACGGCTTGTCTTCAGCGGGCCGTTGTCCATGGAAACACTGAAGTATTGGAAGTTTGAATTGGCTCCGTTATTTATTGAAGTGATCAGTGAGGATAACGAAAATTTGCAAAGTTTTTTTACAAAACTAAAAACCGCAAAACTGGAAGATATTTACCAAGAGGAAAAAGAAGCAT
>JANWJP010000192.1 GCA_025451895.1 Robertmurraya sp. | reverse complement strand
TAGATCCAAACCCGAGTCTTGTTAAGAACATTTTCATTTGCGCCTTTGTTGTATTTTGGGCTTCATCAAGAATGACGTAGGCGTCCTCCAGGGTTCTTCCCCGCATATAGGCAAGAGGGGCAATTTCGATTGTTCCCCGTTCAATCAGCCTTGCGGTATGCTCCGTTCCCAGAACATCATGAAGAGCATCATAAAGCGGGCGAAGATAAGGATCTACCTTTTCCTTTAAATCCCCGGGTAAAAAACCCAGGCTTTCTCCTGCTTCAACAGCCGGGCGGGTTAGAATAATTCTTTTCACACTTCCGTTTTTTAAAGCCGCAACAGCCATCACAACGGCAAGATATGTTTTCCCTGTCCCTGCAGGACCGATACAGAAGACGAGGTCATTTTTGTTCATGGCTGTAATATAATGCTTCTGCCCCAGTGTTTTAACCCTGATTGATTTGCCTTTGGCAGTTTTAGTAATTTCACCTTCATAAATTTCTTTAAAATAATCTAAAGCTCCTTTTTTTGCCATTTGAATAGCATATGAAACATCCCGTCCGCTAATATTTATTCCTTTTCGGACACAGTACAGGAGATTTTCAAGAATTTCGCCGACAAATTCGACACTCTCTTCATTGCCGGAGACATTGATGCTTTCTCCTCTTGTTACAATCGAGACATTCAGTTCATCTTCAATTATTTTAATGTTGGTATCGGAATTACCGAGTAAGGCGGAAGCCTCATTTTGATCTTCCAAATACACTTTTATGGTTTTAAATTCTTCTGTCATTCCGACTCTCCTTGAATGATTGGTTGTTCTTTTGCAATATCCTCATAAACATGAAAAAGTATGGTCAAATATACTTTACCATTCTCATTTCTATGGTGCAAAATTTTTTCACTCTTAATAACAGCATCATCAGGAAGGATATTTTTTAAATCTCTTCTTGCCATTTCCTTTGCAACTTCGAGGGCATCCTTATCAGAATATTTTCTCGTGATTTGCTCACTTTCCCTGTAAACATCAGTGACAAACATCACGGGAAGTTTCCATTTCAAAAAATTAAATTCCCTGATATCAGTTTCTTTTTCAAAGCTTTTAAAGTCTGTTTTCCCGATTCCCCATAAGGGAACAGCTAAATTACCCATTTTTAAAGAATACTTTCGCTCTTCATTACCGTTAAAAACCTGAAAACGGCTTTCGATGGGAAGGACAACTTCAGACTTGTACCAAATTTCCCCGTAAACTTCTCCTTTTGCGGAAACGAGCCTCGTTTGATCCTCATTGCCAATTTCCCCTGAAACAAGAATCTGACCGGGTGTAACATGTTCATGAATTTCAACTTGCGGTTCTCCTTCTTCAACAAACATATCGACAATCACCGCTTTTTTCTTGGCTACAAGATGCTGCGGCCCCGACTTTTCCGTCTTTTCCGGTTCACTTTTTTCAACCACCCGGAGATAATAAGCGGTCCCGGATAATTCTACCCCGACCCATGTTATTTCATCAATATTGTTTGTAAGATGCTGCTGTATTGACTCCGGAGTTTCCACGAGAAATTGCAATTGCCCTTTTTTAACCCCGATTTCTTTAAGAAGCTTTTCAATTTTATACTCCGTTGCGGGGTCAGCACCGGTTATTTCAATATCCCAAATCATATTTGAAAGCAAAAAAATAACGATCAGAAATAACATACTTCCGGCAAGAAATCCGCCATTTTTAAAAAGCTTTTTCACAAAAAACGGCAGACCTGTCCTTTTTGAAAATGAAACTTTGCACCCGTATTTCCTGGCAAAGTGCCTGAGCTTTTTTGCATCGTCCAAACCTATGGTAAAGGTGAGTTGCTGCTCCGCAACATCTCTTTTTAAATTCCAAACAGAAATATTGCTTCTTACCAATGCATTAATAAATCTTTCCAGACCTTTTCCGGATACTTTTACGGTAATCATTCCCGAATAAAAATGGATCCATTGATTTCTCATTTACAGCCTCCTGCTATTTGTACTTCTTTTTCCCGGGACAGAAAGGTTCGCAGTATAATTCAGCGCATAACGCCCCACTTTATTCATTAAGGTAAATGACATGGTTAATCTCCCCTTCAAGAAGAATTTCTTCCGGGAGAATCGTCTTTATTACAAAGCTCTTCCCTTTAATTAGCAACTGTCCCTGTGTCAGTAATAATCGAAGCTCCTTGTCCGAGAAAGCAAGGAGACCCTTATGATTCTCTATGTAAATATGAATTTGTCCGATCATCGTAATTCGGGGCAGGTCCATCATGACATCCGGTGGCAGCTCCATATGCTTTGCGAGCCAATTTTTTATCTGTTTTCTCCACGTTCTTGCCATAAAAAGAACCCCCTTCCATCTCATATGTATGAGATGAAAGAGGGTTCTAGCACATCTTTTTCAACACTGTCAGCGTCTGTCCAGGGACCGGTGGGGCCTTTTCGCCCTCGGTGGGCCAAGAACCTCTGACAAAATTATTCCATTTACGAGACCTGGCTTATCCAGTTCCAAAGGAAACTCAGCTTCTCTCTTTGCCGCCTTCTCCTTTTTCATGTGCTGCCATTGTGTTTCTATTTCCGCGAAATTGTGGATTCGCTCTGCTTTTTCGGCAAGCGCTGCTTCCTGTTCCTTTAAAGCAGCCAACTTCTCCTCAATCTGTTTCCTTTTCTCCCGAAAACTTTTCTCCGCGGGAGGTTCCTCAAACACGGGCATTTGTGGCTCCGGTTCAAATTTTGGAAACATCATCGGTTCGGGCTCAACAGGAAGAGGATTTTCAGGAAACGGACCTGAAGGCCGTGCAGTCTTCCTTTTTTCTTCACCTGAAACACCCTTTTTAAATGCCGATGAAATTAACGCTAAAATTATTATGATTAAAAGAGGATTTTCAAATAAAAATTCCAACAACAGGGAGACCCTCCCTTCCAAAAGGCATTATTTCTTTTCTCCATCCTTTTGATTTTGCTGATTATTTGCTCGAGTCATTTTTCCAATGGAATCTCTCATATCTGTATCTGCTTCAATATTGCGAAGATTCATGTAATCCATTACACCAATTTTACCTGTTCGTAATGCTTCAGCCATAGCAAGCGGCACGGTAGCCTCCGCTTCAACAACTTTGGCGTGCATTTCCTGAACTTTCGCCTTCATTTCCTGCTCACGTGCTACCGCCATTGCGCGGCGCTCTTCCGCCTTCGCCTGGGCAATTTTCTTATCTGCCTCAGCTTGTTCTTCCTGCAATTCTGCACCGATATTCTTGCCGATATCCACATCAGCTATATCAATAGACAGAATCTCAAATGCAGTACCTGAATCCAATCCCTTTGCAAGTACAGTCTGGGAAATTGAATCAGGGTTTTCCAGCACCTGTGAATGGCTGGCAGCTGAACCGATTGTAGAGACGATTCCTTCGCCAACACGGGCAATGACCGTTTCTTCACCAGCGCCCCCCACAAGGCGGTCAATATTAGCCCGAACGGTAATTCTTGCTTTCGCCTTAACTTCAATCCCGTTCAAAGCAACACCGGAGATAAACGGTGTCTCGATAACTTTTGGATTAACACTCATTTGCACAGCTTCAAGTACGTCACGGCCTGCCAGATCAATTGCCGCACAGCGTTCAAAACTTAATTCAATATTTGCCCTGTGGGCTGCAATCAATGCATTTACTACCCTGTCCACATTACCTCCTGCCAAATAATGGCTTTCCAACTGGTTTGTGGTTACATTCAATCCGGCCTTATGGGCTTTAATAAGCGGATTGATGACACGGCTGGGAATAACCCTTCTCAATCTCATTCCAATAAGTGTAAAAATACTTACCCTTACACCGGCAGCAAGTGCGGAAATCCACAGCATGACCGGAACAAAAGTGAAAATAATTGCGAGAAATATGATGGCCAATGCCACCACTACAAGAATAAAAATTGCTTGAGCACTAAGACCCATGGCTTTTCCTCCTTTTACAACATTTATTTATCTGTTGGTTCGTTGATTTCACGAACGACAATTCTGGAGCCTTCCACTTTAATAATTTTTACCTTTTTGTCTCTTTGAATAAAGCTTCCTTCACTGACCACATCGATTCGCTCATCCTCTATTAGTACAGTCCCGGCAGGACGAAGCGGAGTAAGAGTAATCCCTTCAAGACCGATCAGCTCTGTACGGTTTTTATTTGACACATACCCTTTTTCCGTACTTGTTGAGTCTTTCAATACAAGTTTCCTGAATATTTTCATTCTCTTTCCTAACACCTTTACCATTATTATTGATGCCAAGACCGCAACGGCAATAGCCGTCAGTATAGAAACTCCCATTTCAACAATATTGCCTCCGGCCAGGAACAAACTTCCCACAATTGCTAAAGCACCCAGAGTACCGGCAATACCACCGGGAAGAAAAAATTCCAGGATTATAAGAACAATCCCAATCATGAACAGTACAAGAGCTTCGTAACCGGCAAGACCGGCAACCAAATGTCCGTAGAAAAAGAGAACCAACGCCGACAATCCCATAATTCCGGGAACACCGAAGCCCGGTGAATACAATTCAACAATCAGTCCGAGACTGGCAACAGATAATAAAATGGTTACAACTGTCGGATTTGTAATAAACCGCGCCAGCTTTTCAAAAAAGGTCAATTCCATATGAGTTACTTTTGCACCGGCAAATCCGGCCTGTTCCAGGAGATCTTCAAAGTTTTTCACCGTTCCCTCTGAATAGCCGACCTCCAAAGCTTGAGAAGCCGTTAATGTGAGAATTTCGCCTTTTTTTGCACCATATTCCGGCAAATCAATTTCCTCATCAGCCATGGCCATGGCATACAGGGGATCTCTGCCGTTCTGCTCAGCCGCTCCTTTCATCGCTTTAATCCAATATGACTGTGCCTTCTTATCAGCCATATTCCCGGCCTGATCAATGACCGCCGCAGAACCCATTGTTGAACCGGGAGTCATATAAATTTCATCAGTGTTTAAAGCAATATACGCACCTGCTGACAACGCCTGTTGATTGACATAGGAAATTAATTTTACATCTGTTGATGAAAAGAGCTTGGCAATTTCATTTGCCGCTGCAACGAAACCGCCGGGAGTATCAATTTCAAAGATAATTGCATCGGCTCCTTCATTTTCAGCCGTTTTAATCACTCGTTTGAGGAAGGCATGCAATCCTTTCTCCACTTCTTTTTCAATCGGGGCAATAAAAACATGATCCCCGTCTCCCGCAGCGCTGTTGGCAGGGATGAATGCGAGGACAAAGAAAAACATCAGGGCAAAAATTATTGCCCGGCGGCCAAATTTCATACGGTCCCCTCCCCTCTAGTATGATGATTTCATTCATTAAACAAACACAACCGGGTAAAATCAGCTATCATTATTTACGGATAAAATGTTAAAAGGTTTCAATCCTTGATAAATTTTTTATCCTTTCAATTTTTAATCTACCATACCGGATGTTGCTTGTTAATAAAAAGCTGCACTGAAGTTTCCTTTATTAAAATGCGATGTATTGAATGCCGGCTGTCAATGCAATTGTAGGGAATCCGGTTTTAAGATTTTTATATAAAGACATAAAAAGGACTGCAGAATGTTCTGCAGTCCTGTCATTTTTTATGAAAGGTGTTGTTGTACAAGTTTATTAACAAGAGAGCCGTCTGCTTTGCCTTTAACCTTTGGCATAACAACAGCCATCACTTTCCCCATATCAGCTTTAGAAGCTGCCCCTGTTTCTGAAATAGCCTGCTTAACAATTTCCACTATTTCTTCTTCAGTCAGTTGTTTGGGCATATATGATTCGACATACTTTATTTCAGTACGTACTTTTTCAACCAGGTCCGTACGTCCGGCTTTTTCAAATTCTTGGAGGGAGTCTTTGCGTTGCTTTAATTCGCGAGAAAGGACAGTCAACTCTGCATCTTCGGACAGATCGCCGCCAATGCGAATGGATTCATTCTGCAAAGCAGCTTTAATCATCCGAATAACTGTGAGTCTGTCTTTTTCCTTATTCTTCATCGCTTGTTTCATATCATTATTTAAACGCTCGAGAAGACTCAAATTTACTACACCCTCTCTTAATACTTACGTTTTCTGGCAGCTTCAGACTTTTTCTTCCGTCTTACACTCGGTTTTTCGTAGAATTCACGCTTTCTTGCTTCTTGTAATGTACCTGTTTTGGAAACGGAACGTTTGAAGCGACGAAGAGCATCATCAAGCGATTCGTTTTTACGAACGATGGTTTTAGACATTCTCTTTCCCTCCCTCCGAACACAACACACTCACACCGTACATGAAAAACATGTACTTTGTAAGTATAATATAACCGCGAAAAGAGATCAACCGAAATTAACCTCTCTGAAAAATTCTGTAATTAATGTCATTTCCTTTCCCTTCATTCATAAACATGAGATGAAGGGAGAGAAGGACATGCTTTATTTTCTATATTTTGCTTTATTTATCCTTTTATTCATTTGCGGAATGACCATTTTGCGGACAGGCCTTTATAATTTATCAGCAAAATCTTTAAAAAAATGGCTGGTGAAGTTTACAGATTCTCCCTGGAAAGGAATGCTCACAGGAATTATCATCACCGGGATCCTGCAGAGCAGTTCTGCAGTTATGGTTATCACAATCGGATTCATTGCGGCCCGAATTCTTACATTCACTCAATCGATAGGAATCATTTTG
>JANWJP010000191.1 GCA_025451895.1 Robertmurraya sp. | reverse complement strand
TGTCTCCATAAAAGGTTTAAGCGGACAAGTTGGCATTGAAAAAGAATCAGAATGTCCTCATGAGGGGTTTAAGGAGACAAAATGGCCTTGAAAGAAGCTCGAAATGTCCTCATGAGGGGTTTAAGGAGACAAAATGGTCTTGAAAAAAGCCCAGAATGTCCCCATGAAACGTTTAAGGAGACAAAGTGGCCTTGAAAAAAATCAAAAAGTCCTCATGATCGTTTTAAGCGGACAAAGTGACCTCAAAAAGAGCTCAAAATGTTCATATGAAGCTTTTGAGTAAACAAAATAATCTTAAAATCATCAAAAATGTCTTCCAGAACTGTTCCAGAAGACAAAATCGTCTCAATTCAACTTGAAAAGACCCATAAAGCCGTTCAAGGCGACAATTTAACCGCCCATTTTAAGCAAAATGTCTCCAAGCCCCGTTTCTAAAGACAAGCCCCTCCCCTACATCAAAACAAGGCAAACTTGTCTTGAATCCCATCAGCCATGAAGCCCCTGGCTTGGCTGACTTAAAATCACAATTTAGTACAGGAACAACTCCACTGCAAAAACCGACACACAAGCCAGCAAGGCGACTTTTACAAGACTTGCACCACGGTAGGAAAAAATAATTGCGGTCACAAATCCTGCTAAAGCAGACCAAACGGAAGCTGTCGAATGCAATATCGCCGGAAAGATCATCACCGCAAGAGTAACATAAGGAACATAATAGAGAAATGAGCGGATATATGTATTTTTTATTTCCCTCCGGACAAGGGTGAGGGGCAAAACGCGAATTAGATAGGTGACCCCTGCCATCACGAATATATACCAAAAAACATTACTCATGATCATTCTCCTTCACAGGAAAAAAGTAAGCGGCGATACCGGCAATGAGAAACGTCAATAAGATGATTTTTACCCCGGATGAAATGGATTTCAGCAAAGGAAGTTCGGCAAATAACAAGCTGGCTGTCATCGAAATAATAATCAGGCTGCTGAGCACTTTATTTCCTTTTGCAGGGGGAATAATCACTGCCAACAGCATTCCGTACAATGCCACACTTAGAGCGCTGACAAGGCGCGGCGGCAGGATGTCTCCGGAAATAACCCCCAGAAGCGTGCCGAATGTCCATCCCGGAATGGCCACACTCATCAATCCGTATGTGTAGAAAGGGTTCAGTCTGCCCGGTTTAGCGGCTGAAACTCCGAAGATTTCATCGGTGATTCCAAAGGCCATAATAAGACGGTGTATCATCGGAGTATCCGGGCTGATTTTTTGCGATAAGGCAAAAGACATGAGAAAATAACGGGAATTTATTATAAGTTGGGCCAATGCCATTTCTAAAAATGTCGCCGCGGCGGCAATAAGCGTGAGTCCGGCAAATTGCCCGGCCGAAGTCAGATTTGTTGCTGACATCATCATGGCTTGAAAAGGATTTAGTCCTGTCTGCCCGGCAATAATGCCAAAGGTAAAAGAAACCGTAAAATAGCCAAGGGCAATGGGAATCCCGTCCCCGGCCCCGTTCAGCCAGGCTCTCCGGTTAGTGGTTGTCTGCTTGTTCATTTCTGTCTGCTCCTGTTAAAATCCTTAAGAAATTCATTAATTAATAGATATATCTTATTTCAAAATGAAAAAAAATCAAGGAAAAAAACGTGGATACTCTTTGTACCATTACACTGGCAGTTCCATTCGGCAGAAAAACAATTCAAAGGGGAGCGGGAGGGATTAATGTACGCCAACAAAAAGCTCGGTTGGAAACAGTTTGAAGGACCTTGCTTGAAAAAAAGACTTGCCCTTCATCCGCGAAAAGTATATGATTGTATCTGGTTTTTCTTTTTTGCCTGCAGGTTGCGAGTAATTTTATCTTTTTAAAACAACTTTTAAACTAAAAATGTTAGAAATCTGGACGGAGGGAAGGAAAATCCAGTCAATAAATTTTCTGAAAATTAATTTCATTCGAATTTATAAAAATAAGAAAAAGGTAGTATTAAAACGAGTACGGTCATATATGTGAAGCAGAGTTCAAATAGGGCTTTCACCCTATAAATCACTTAAGGCTTTAGGTTTGAAAATTTTGAACATTTTATGACAAATCCTTAATTTATAAGGGAAAAAGCCTGATTATCGGTTGTTTTTCCGGTTTTTATTTGTTCCTGGGAATTTGGCCCTGTTTTATTGGTGTTTTTTAAAAGAGTTTACAACGTTTACAATAGTGAGTATTTTAATAATTCGAAAATTTGTGCTATACTAATTGCGATTTAAAGTTAAGTCCAATAAAAATCTGTGATTGCGCTCGCTTGAAAGGGGACAAGCAGGAGCGCCGACTTCATTTTTGTAAATATTAGGGTATAGGGATGGTAGAAATGAGTAACAGTCAATCTAAAACAGACGTCATATTGATTGGCGCCGGAATTATGAGTGCAACATTGGGGGCATTGTTGAAGGAATTAGTGCCGGAGTGGAGCATCAAGGTGTTTGAGAAGTTGGAAAGTGCCGGAGAGGAAAGTTCTAACGAATGGAATAATGCGGGGACTGGTCATGCCGCACTTTGTGAACTAAATTACACAACAGAGAATGCGGATGGTTCCATCGATATCACAAAAGCCGTTAATACTAACGAGCAGTTTCATGTATCAAGGCAGTTTTGGTCTTATCTTGTCAAAAGAAACCTTATCAGAAACCCGCATGACTTTATTATGCCGCTTCCTCATATAAGCCTTGTCCATGGGGAGAAAAATGTAAATTTTTTGAAGAAAAGATTTCAAGCGCTTTCAGAACTTCCGCTGTTTGAAGGGATGGAGTTTTCCGATGATCCGGAGAAGCTGAAGGAATGGATTCCTCTTATTATGGAGGGCAGAACGGTAAAGGAACCGATTGCGGCAACGCGTATTAATACGGGTACAGATGTAAACTTCGGGGCTTTAACACGGATGTTGTTTGTGCATTTAGAAAAAAGAGGTGTTGAAGTCTACTATAAACACCATGTTGACGATTTAAAACGTACTGATGATGGTGATTGGGAATTACGGGTAGAAGATTTGGACACCGGAGAAGTTCAATATCATACGGCCAAATTTGTCTTTATCGGTGGCGGAGGAGGAAGTCTCCATTTGCTGCAGAAAACAGGTATTCCTGAAAGTAAGCATATTGGCGGCTTCCCGGTGAGCGGTTTATTTATGGTCTGCAATAACGAAGAGGTCATTGAGCGCCATCATGCCAAGGTGTACGGCAAAGCAGCAGTTGGCGCACCTCCAATGTCAGTGCCGCATCTCGACACAAGATATATTAACAACAGAAAAACATTGTTGTTCGGGCCATTTGCCGGTTTTTCGCCAAAATTCCTAAAAACAGGTTCAAATTTAGATTTAATTCGTTCGGTAAAACCGGATAATGTCATTACGATGCTTGCAGCCGGTGTAAAAAATGTTCCATTAACAAAATACTTGATTCAGCAGGTGATGCTGTCAAAAGAAGAACGCATGGAAGAACTCCGCGAGTTTATTCCGACAGCCAAGAGTGAGGACTGGGATTTAATTGTCGCCGGGCAGCGTGTTCAAGTAATTAAAGATACGGAAAAAGGCAGGGGAACGCTGCAATTCGGAACAGAAGTGATCAGTGCGGCGGACGGTTCAGTGGCAGCATTGCTCGGTGCATCTCCGGGTGCTTCAACGGCCGTGCATGTGATGTTGAAAGTAATTGAAAAATGTTTCCCGCAGCATTTGCCTGAATGGGAAGCAAAAATCAAAAAGATGATTCCTTCATACGGCCAATCATTACGGAATAATCCTGAGCTTCTTCGAGAAATTGAGTATTCAACGGCAGAAATACTGGGCCTTGAGGTGGCCAGATCGTTGGAATTGGCCGGTGTTGGCATCTGATTGTTTCAACATCGACAAGTTTGTGATCTACTTCATAAATGAAAGTCCCTAAAATAAAAGCAAGTGGGGAAAACAGTATGTTTTTCTTCACTTGCTTTTCTATGTTTGATTTTGTCCGGGAAGGAAGAACTAAAAAAACGGGTTCAAAAACGGCAAATTAGATCCCGTTCAATGGGTAAAGCATCCGTTTCGGGCTCCAATATTCAATTTTAGGTCCCGTAAAGAACTGATGACGGCAAACTCGGGATGCAAAAAGTAATTTTGGATCCCATATGCAGGAGGAAGCTAAGGAAACGAGATCTAAAATGTAAAGTTAGATCCCGAATGACCGGAAGAAGGAAAAAAACGGGACTCAAAATGGCAAATTAGATCCCGTTTAATGGGTAAAGCGTCCGCTTCGGGCTCCAATATCCAATTTTGGGTCCCATATAGAAAAGTGAAGGGCAAATATGGGATGTAAAAAGTGATTTTGGATCCCGTTTGCAGGAGGAAGCTAAGGAAACGGGATCTAAAATGAAAAGTTAGGTCCCGTATGACAGGAAGAATTAAAAAAACGGGACTCAAAACGGCAAATTAGCTCCCGTTCAATGGGTAAAGCATCCGCTTCGGGCTCCAATATCTAATTTTAGATCCCGTAAAGAAAAGGGAACGGGAAACTCGGGATGCAAAAGGCAATTTTGGATCCCGTATGCAGGAGTAGGGCAATGAAACGGGCTCAAAAATGAAAAGTTAGGTCCCGTATGACAGGAAGAATTAAAAAAACGGGACTCAAAACGGCAACTTAGATCCCGTTCAATGGGTAAAGCATCCGCTTCGGGCTCCAATATCCAATTTTAGGTCCCGTAAAGAACAGGTGACAGCAAACTCGGGATGCAAAAGGCGAATTTGGAACCCTGCCCATTTGCATGGCCAAAGGAAAAACATGGCCCAATATGTAAAGTCAGATACCGAATGCCAGAAAAAAATTAAAACGGGCTCAAATCAGGAAGTTAAATCCCAAGTGAAAAAATCAATAATCGGACTTAAGGTCTCGGATTAAGGTTTCGTCCCATTTTGACAAAATCCCCGGAAGCATCAACAGGAGTAAATGAAAACAGAGGAGACCTTGCCGCCTAAGTTTTCCTTTTATTTTTGCGCTTTTATCAAATAAAGCCATAAAATAAGAAAAGCCGCACAGGGCGGCTTTTCCAAAGGAGTACATATTTATATGCTAAAGGCTCTAAAGTGGTCAAACTTGTGAGACAATGGTTGGCTACTGTTCTATTTTATTGATTTCGAATCAAATAGTCAAATGCTCCAAGGGCCGCAGTTGCTCCGGAGCCCATGGAAATTATTATTTGTTTATACGGGCTGTTGGTGCAGTCGCCTGCTGCGAATACACCTGGCAAGGATGTGGCGCCGCGTTCATCGACAATGATTTCGCCGAATCTGTTCCGCTCAATTTTATCATCGAGCCAATCAGTATTTGGAACAAGACCGATTTGCACGAAAACGCCTTGTAATTCGATATGGTGTTCTTCTCCGGTTGCCCGGTCAATATAGGAGATGCCGTTCACTTTATCTGTTCCGGTAATTTTGCTTGTTTGTGCATTTTTAATAACAGTCACATTCGGTAAGCTGTAGAGACGTTCCTGAAGGACGGAATCAGCTTTCAGGTCTTCTAAAAATTCAAGCACAGTCACATGCTTGCAAATACCGGCCAAGTCAATGGCTGCTTCTACGCCGGAGTTTCCGCCGCCGATTACAGCAACATGTTTTCCTTCAAATAATGGTCCGTCACAGTGAGGGCAATAGGCAACGCCTTTATTTTTGAATTCTTCTTCACCGGGGACTCCCACATTGCGCCAGCGGGCACCTGTGGCCAGAATAACGGTCTTGCTCTTAAGAACAGCGCCGTTTTCAAGTTCCAGCTCGATGAGATCTTTTTTCTCCAGGCGTTTGGCGCTGAGTGATTTTATGACATCAACATTATAATCTTTTACATGCTCTTCAAGGTTTACAGCCAGTTTTGGGCCTTCCGTACGTTTTACGCTGATAAAGTTTTCAATGGATAAGGTGTCATTAACCTGACCTCCGAAACGTTCCGCGACAATGCCGGTGCGGATCCCTTTTCGGGCCGCATAAATTGCCGCGCTCGCTCCGGCCGGGCCACCGCCCACGACAAGCACATCATAAGGCTTTTTATTGGAAAGTTCTGAAGCATCAGGTCCGCTTCCCAATTTGGCAAGAATATCCTCGAGTGTTTGCCGGCCGTTGCTGAACGACTCCCCGTTGAGATAAACAGCAGGTACGGCAAGGACATCTTTTTGTTCAACCTCTTCTTTAAAAACCGCTCCGTCAATCATGGTGTGTGAAATGCCGGGATTAAGTACACTCATAATGTTTAAAGCCTGAACAACATCAGGGCAGTTGTGGCAGCTGAGACTGACATATGTCTCAAAATGGTATTGGCCGCTGAGCCCTTTAATTTGTTCTGCCAGCTTTTCATCAATTTTCGGCGGTCTGCCGCTCACTTGTAACAGAGCAAGCACGAAAGAGGTGAATTCGTGTCCCAAAGGAATACCGGCAAAAACGATGCCGGTATCCTCTCCTGGACGATTGATGCTAAAACTGGGCTTTCTCGGCAGTTCGGTGTGCTCGATGGAGAGTTTTGATGACATTTCCTTTATTTCATTAAGGAATTCAACCATTTTTTTCGATGTGTCATCTTCTCCTGCACTAACCTTGAAAAGCACATCATTTTCCAACAACTGAAGGTACTGGGTTAATTGTGCTTTAATTTCTGCGTCGAGTACCATGTTTGCTCTCCTTAAATTTTACCTACAAGATCAAGGCTTGGTTTAAGAGTTTCTCCGCCTTCTTTCCATTTTGCCGGGCAAACTTCGCCTGGATTGTTGCGGACATATTGAGCAGCTTTAATTTTGTTAATAAGTGTGCTTGCATCACGGCCAATTCCGCCTGCGTTGATTTCAACAGCCTGGATTACGCCGTCCGGATCGATGATGAATGTTGCGCGGTCTGCAACACCTTCTTCTTCAATCAATACATCGAAGTTACGGCAAATGATATGGGACGGGTCGCCGATCATTGTATATGTAATTTTTTTGATTGTTTCAGATGCATCATGCCAAGCTTTATGAACATAGTGAGTGTCAGTGGAAACAGAATACACTTCAACTCCGAGTTCTTTTAAAGCAGGATATTGTTCTTGTAAATCTTCAAGTTCTGTCGGGCATACAAATGTAAAGTCTGCAGGATAGAAGCAAACAACGCTCCATTTTCCTTTGAAGTCTTGTTCAGTAACTTCTACAAACTCCCCGTTGCGGTAGGCCATGGCCTTAAATGGTAATACTTCTGTTCCAATAAGAGACATAATCAAATTCCTCCCTGAATATATTTTTAATTTGTAAAATAGTTACATTCAACTAAAATAATTACAATACGATAATCATTATTATATAGTATTTACTTGTTGTCAACAAATAACCTAAATTTATACAAATTAAGAAAAAAGATCTATTAAATGGATAGTTCTAAATACCCTCCGCAGAGGATGAAAATTCCTGTTCATTCCAGTTTTTTCCTCTATGTATCATTTCAACAAAAAATCCCTGATTCCTTCTAAAAAGGCAGTTAACAAATGGAACTCAATGAAGAAAAAAATTAGCCAACAATATAGAAGGAGGGAGTGTGAGCAATGTGAATCAATGTAAGAAAACCGGATTCCTTCTCGCTTTCTCAATCACATCTATTTTTTCTGGGTATTCTGAAAAAAATACCGTCAACATAAACATAAATGAACACCATCAATCAAGAACGGGAGTGGAGACAGTGTCTGACCGGGAGGAGATAAACAGCCGGGAGGCAAATAAAAAATGGACAACATCAGAAAAAAATGGTTCCGGTGATTCTCAATTATTACCGGTATTTGCGAATCAAAGAGATATTTTTGCGGAGAATGGAGAAAAGACCGTTGAGAATATGCAATACCAGCAAGACGGCGCAGGGAAGAAGCCGGAAAAAGAGTCTCCCGAAACAGATAAAACAAAGGAGACATCTGTCATTTCGGCATGGACGGAATCTGATGTTCAGGCATTTTTATCCGGGCTCATTCCGGGACATGAACATTTTTCAAGCCATGCGTCCTCACAGTCCGGGCCAAAGCTGTTGAACGTCCCCCTCATCAGCCAATATCCGGAACTTCCATCCGGGTGTGAAGCTACCGTGCTGGCAATGGCTCTGCAATATTATGGAATCCATGTCAGCAAAACAAAGCTGGCTGATGAAATGCCCTATGATCCCACGCCTATTAAACGGGATAGTAACCGGCGTATTATTGAGTGGGGAGACCCAGAGGTTGGTTATGTGGGCAATCCGTACAATCTCGGAACAACCATTAACCCTAATCCCTTAAAAAAACTTCTCGATAAGTACCGGAGTGGCGGAATAGCTTTATACGGCCAGGACTTCAGCGTCATTGAAAACTATGTAAATGAAGGGAAACCGACTCTTGTTTGGTTTACACTGCATTATCAGATGCCGGCTCCCCGGACCTGGAAAACGCCAGCCGGTAAAGAAATTTATGCGCCAAGGCCGCTCCACTGCGTTCTGGTCACCGGAGTTGACAGCCGTTATGTGTATTTTCATGACAGTGATGCCAACCGGAAAAATGTCAGGGTGGCCAGGGAACATTTTGAAAAAGTATATAACGCGATGGGACGGAGGGCATTGGTGGTAAGTTAATGTTTTCTTAAATTTGCCATTCGCCTGATTAAAATAACAAAGACTACTCCAAATTCCGGCACTGCACCCTTCCTGATTTTATGGTGGAAGGAATTCTAAGTGCCGGAATTCTTATGTACAGCCCCCATTTTTCTTAAATATTATAAAATATAAGAAGGGAAGCAAAATAATTTTCAAAGGTGAGAAATTTGAAGGAAAAAATCCTCCGCAATTTGCGGAAAAGCCGCAAGAAAAGAAAAACGTTTATTTTTAGAATCGTTCTTATTCTTCTCGTTTTATCCATTTTTTATGCGATTTATATGTATCAGCTTGCACCTCCGGGTCCGGCCCAAAATGAGTTTGAACGGGTAAAAAGTGATTACATTCTCATGCTCTTTCAATGCGCGGTCGGCAGCATCGTTATATTACTTCCATCGAGGGTTGAACGCCATTTTGGGATTGATATCCCCGATATTATGGAAATTATGTATTTTATCTTTTTATTTTGCGCTATCTATCTAGGGGAAGTGCGGAATTTCTATTTTAAAGTTCCCTATTGGGATTTAATTCTCCACAGTTTCAGCGCAGCCATGCTGGGGGCTTTGGGCTTTATCCTTGTAAATTTTCTTAATGACATGAACAGGCCGGAAATTCATCTAAGTCCCTTTTTTGTAGCCCTATTTGCATTTTGCTTTGCAGTGACATGCGGAGTTGTTTGGGAAATTTATGAGTTTCTTGCGGACGGAATTCTTGGTACCAATATGCAAAAGTTTATAGAAGCGGACGGAACGGTTTTAATTGGCCGCGAAGCGCTGAGAGACACGATGGAGGATATTATTGTCGATGCGGTCAGTGCTCTGGCGGTAACAGCCCTTGGATATATTCATTTGCGCAACGAAATAAGACGCCATAGAAAAAGCGAAGCCTCTTTGAATTCCAATTGAGTGGTGCAAGATTCCGGCACTGTAACAGAACAGCGCCGGAATTTTTGTTTGGATGGGGTTTGCAAGGCTGTTTGCATGTTCTTCTTAAATCTTTTATCCGTCCCGTCCCGAATAAGACAAAACCGATTTTTATTCCGGGAAAGGCTGATGATGCAGTTGCTTTTTTATTTCATTCATTTTTTGCACAACGAGCGGGTAAAAATATTTTTGGGCGCTTTTGGTGCAATTTCCGCCAAAAAAAGCCGTCCCGGGGCATGACTTGACTTCATAATCTTTGGCATTGTCGAGGACTCTTTCCCCTGTTTTATAACGCCACCAATGGTGATAGGTAATGCTGTCAACGGAGGGAATCAGGTTGAATTTTAAACAAAGCAACGCTGTCACATAAATAATGGCATCCTTTTGTTCTTTCGTCATGACATCATTCCCTGCATTAAAATTGCCAACATTTTCAATGGTAATTCCCTCAGCATTCGCTATTGCGCCGATTGAACCTTCCGGAGTCATATTGAACGGCCGAGAAACGGCAATTTTTCCGTCCGGAAAGGTGGTAATATTTTGGGCAATGGTCTTCCATCCCATTTTGCTTTTGTGGAAATGCTCCATGCTGTTAAGCAGTTGAAAGTGATTATTGCCTTTAAAATGCGCGTAGGACGGCCGCCATGTATGATGGTGCTGGATTATTGCAATTTTTCGGCTGATTTTGCTGTTAAAAAGCCATTCCTTAAACTCTTCTTTTGTCATAAGAATGTGCGTGCCTTGCATGGCCAGTTTTTTGGGAGGGATTTTGATGATCATTCCCGGCTGTAGCAATGGTGACGAAAGTTTATTAGCATTTTTAATCAATTCTGCGGTAGAACCATACCGCTCGGCAACCCGGCCGATCGTATCTTTCATTTGAACTTCATACAGAAATGGAACTTTCAGTTTTTGCCCTGCAAGCAAGGCGGTCGATTGGAGACCGTTTGCCTGAATAAGTTCTTCCTCAGTTGTATCGAACTTTTTAGCCACCTCTGAAAGACTGTCTCCCGGCTGAACTTCATAAATATTGTCTGAATCAAAATCCAGGGTGTGAACTGTTTGCGCGAATGCAGAGAAAAGGGAACAGATCAGCAGGATGACAGGAGTGATTAATTCTTTCATCTAAAAATTCCTTTCCTGATTATTAAGTCATGTTTAATTTTCGAAAAAGCAAAGGAATTATTCCCGGTTCTGAGAAAAGGCAAAAAGACAAAAGAGAACACGGATTTATAAACAAGAAGGCGGATTGGACGAAGCGGAATCAAGGAAGCAAATTGAAATAATGGCAATCGTGATCGATAGCAAAACCGGGCAGAATCATTTGCTTTTTTTCTGGGCCGGTTTCTGCTGTTTGGAGGAGTGCATTAGAAAACGGGAGGGATACGGAGGATCTTGTGGCATTTTTAAAGAAGAGGCCTCTTTTTATCAGCTGAGCAGTTGAGAGGTCTTGAGAGGTAGTTAAATGACGCTATAGGGGTTTTGACTGGAAAAAGGGTAAAGGTTTATGATTGGTATTGTTATTAATTAGAAAATTCAAATAAGGAGGTGACAACAGAGCAGGGATGAACAGGAAAGTTTTATCGCAAACAAAAAGCTGCCCATATACATTTAGAAAACCAACTGTGCAGGACGGTTCAGAAATATGGGGTCTTGTAAAAAGTACAGGTGTGCTTGATGTAAACACTCCGTATGCATATCTTATGCTGGGCAAATATTTCGCAGATACCTGTGTTGTTGCTGAGGAAAAGGACCAAATAATCGGCTTTGTGTCCGCATTCCTTCCGCCGGGTTCATCTGAAACGGTTTTTGTTTGGCAGGTGGCTGTTCATCACGAACACCGCGGAAAGGGAATTGGAGGAAGACTTTTAAATGAACTGTTAAAGAGAAAAACATGTGAAAATGTTCGCTATTTAGAGGCGACTGTTTCCCCGTCAAATATCCCATCTCAGAAACTTTTTCACGGATTGGCACAACGTCTGAATTGTCCATGTGTAATTTCTGAAGGGTTTACTGAAGAAATGTTTCCGGAATCCGGACATGAAGCTGAACCGACCTATGTCATTGGTCCTTTTAAGTTGCACCGTTAAAATGCAATGTAAAAAAGATGCGGAAATAAAATACTGAATTTTCCGAAAGGTAGTGAAAGAATGCAAGCAGTAAAAAACTCCTCTGCCATGCTTGCCATGTTTGAGGAGTTAGAATCAGAAGTTCGAAGTTATATTCGCAGTTTTCCGGCCGTTTTTCAAAAAGCAAAGGGTTCAAAAATATGGGATAAAGACGGTAAGGAATATATCGATTTCTTTGCCGGGGCCGGCGCTTTAAACTATGGTCATAATGAAACGGGCATGAAAGAAAAGCTGCTCGATTATATTGCCGGCGACAGCATCACCCACAGTCTGGATATGGGCACGGAAGCGAAGGCCCGTTTTTTAAAAAGATTCAGGGAGGTTATTCTTAATCCCAGAGGCCTTGATTATAAAGTGATGTTTCCCGGTCCGACCGGAACGAACACCGTGGAAAGTGCTTTAAAGCTTGCACGCAAGGTCACCGGGAGCGATCTTGTGATAAGCTTCACAAACAGTTTCCACGGCATGACACTCGGTTCTTTGTCGGTGACGGGAAACTCCTTTAAGCGCAAGGGAGCGGGGGTTTCCCTTCAAAACAGTGTTGCCATGCCTTTTGACGGCTATTTCGGTGATGATATAGACACAGCCGAATATTTGGAGCGCTATTTGTCTGATTCAGGAAGCGGCTTGGATAAACCGGCAGCGATTATTGTGGAAACTGTTCAGGGGGAAGGCGGATTGAATCCGGCCAGTTTTGAGTGGTTGAAAAAAATAGAGGCCATATGCCGCCGTTATGATATTTTGCTCATTGTTGATGATGTGCAGGCCGGCTGCGGGAGAACCGGCACCTTTTTCAGTTTTGAACCGGCCGGGATCAAGCCTGATATTGTTTGTCTGTCCAAGTCGATTAGCGGTTACGGAATTCCGATGGCATTGACTTTAATTAAACCGGAGTACGATATTTGGAATCCGGGCGAACATAACGGAACATTCCGCGGGCACAATCTCGCCTTTGTCACTGCGGCGGAAGCCTTAACATATTGGGAAAAGAAAGATTTCGAGGAAAAGATCAGGGAAAAGAGCCGTCTTGTTGGAGAGTTTTTGGAAAGTCTTGTAAAAAAATATCCTGACCTTGAAGGTGAAGTCCGCGGCAGAGGATTAATGAAAGGAGTGGCCTGCGGTAAAAAAGGCCTGGCCGGAAAAGTATGCCGTATGGCTTTTAAAAAGGGGTTGATTATGGAAACATCGGGTCCCGGCGATGAAGTGTTTAAAATTATGCCTCCATTAACGATTGAAGAAGATCTTTTAAAACAGGGTTTTGTCATTATTGAGGAGAGCGTGAAAGAAAGCCTGGCTGAGTTTGAAAAAGAGCCGGTTTAACTAGATGGCGGGATGGAAAAGTCTGCTGCAGCCGCTGTTGCTGTGGGTTGTCCGCATTGGGAGTAACCGGCATGATTGAAAAGTACCAGTCTGTCCGGGCCGGGAAAAGTCCCCCGAAGCCTTAGGGGTCATTCGGTTGCCCCGGGATGGTGTTTTGGTTTGTCTCCTTTTTAGTGTAATCGTAATGCATGTCGGCTCAGTTGATTACTGCCGGTTTGAAAACACTGAATAAAAGGAAATGAGAAATGTTACGTAAAAATGATATGGCGGGATTCTTTGTTGCAAAAAAGTATTGTA
>JANWJP010000190.1 GCA_025451895.1 Robertmurraya sp. | reverse complement strand
TCCTTTATATTGGATTTGGATAGGTTTACTACCAAAACCATTATAAAGGATTTTTTTATGGAAAAGTTTACTAACGAAATATTTCGTATTATCAATTACATTGCGTTATTTTAATGCGACATTAGTGCGAAAAATTATGTTTTTAAGAGTATATCAAAGCGGTTTAAAGGACAGCCGTAAGAGCGGGGACTTGTAACATAGCCGGAGCCCAATGCCGGTCAAAAGAAAATATTAGAAAGAAGGAAAATAGCAAATAAAAAAAGGCCTCTCAATACGAGATGCCTTTTAATTTTCTCTCTCTCTTAAACTTAGGATTTTACCATGCCGAAAGCTTCTTGAATTTCTTTTACAAGCTGCTCAGCGCCTTCACGGCTGAGGATTAACTTGCCGCCGGCCAATGCGAGGTTGTCATCGGATACTTCTCCGGTGATTTGGCAAGTCATGTTGGGCTTGTACTTTTTCAAAATGATGCGGTCATCGTCGACATAGATTTCCAGAGCATCTTTTTCCGCAATTCCCAGTGTACGTCTGAGTTCAATAGGAATTACCACACGGCCGAGTTCATCCACCTTACGAACAATACCTGTTGATTTCATTTGCTAATCTCCTCTCAAAATCTCCAATATTTTTATTAATAATATATTTATATATATTCGCCATTATTCGACAAATTTCTTCTTTAGTATTATAATACCAGTGTTTCCCATAAACGTCAATAATTTTATTTTCAAATTCTTAAAAAATTTCCAAGGAATCTACAAAAATCCTTAGGGCTTTTCCCTAGTTTTTCTAAGAGAGGGGAACTTTGATATAATGACCTTGTGGAAAAAGAATTTTATATTTTTGCGGAGAATATTCCCTCTTTTATCAGATGATGTTGCACATGAACCGGATTAGAAAAAGTCCGTTTCTTTTTGAAAAAGTCAGATTGCTTTATAAGAATAATGTTAGATTTTGAGAAAGCCGGAGATTCGACAGACTTCAACATAGCCGGAAGAAAAAGGGATTTTTAGAGAACCGGCAGAAAACGGATACCCGGCATCCGAATTTTGTTTTTCCGGCCGCACCTTTAGTTGATTGGATGAAACACTGAGAAGGCCGGCAGGCAAAAGAGGTGGCAAGTCTCTTTTTGAAAAAATGGCCATAATAAGATGAGGAAGTCTGTTTTTCTCTCTGACTTTGCATCTCTTGCGATTTCGGGCGTTTTTAGGTATATTTTGATGATAGACGAGGGATGATGACAAGTATCTGAACGGGATCGTGGCGGTTAGTTTTTACAGATAGATTCTGTGAATACTCGTCCGGACAGGGCGAGATTTTTCATTGCATGAACGTGGATTTGCATTATGCGTTTTTTATTGGAGAATCTGTACAGTCGAAATTTCGGCCGGATTATGGGGAGAAACGGATTCGGCCGGACTGAGCCGCTGTGTTTTGTACCGCCGGTTTGGAAATTATCCGCGATCTTTTCTTTAACATATATTCGGGAGCTTGTCTGACGAAGCAAAGGAAATATTTCATGAGGAGGGGATTTGATTGGTAGAAAAGAAAAAAACTTTCTATCTCACAACACCCATTTATTATCCGAGCGGAAATCTGCATATCGGGCATGCTTATACAACCGTGGCTGCAGATGCCATTGCCCGCTATAAACGTTTGCGGGGCTATGATGTGATGTTTTTGACCGGAACGGACGAGCATGGTCAAAAGATTCAAAGAAAAGCCAAAGAAAAAGGAGTTACCCCCCAGAAATATGTGGATGACATTGTGGCCGGAATCCAGGATCTTTGGAAAAAGCTTGAGATTTCCTATGACGATTTTATCCGCACCACAGAGGAGCGCCATAAAGAAATTGTTTCAAAAATATTTGCCCGGCTTCTCGAACAAGGTGATATTTATTTAGGAGAATATGAAGGCTGGTATTGTACACCTTGTGAATCGTTTTTTACGGAGACCCAGCTCAATGAAGGAAATTGTCCGGACTGCGGAAGACCCGTGGAAAAAGTAAAAGAAGAGTCTTATTTTTTCCGGGTGAGCAAGTATGCGGACAGATTGCTGCAATATTATGAGGAGCATCCTGATTTTATTCAGCCCGAGTCAAGAAAAAATGAAATGATTAACAATTTTATTAAACCTGGACTTGAAGATCTGGCCGTTTCCCGGACAACCTTTGACTGGGGAATTAAAGTGCCGGGGGATCCGAAGCATGTCATTTATGTCTGGATCGACGCATTATCCAACTATATTACTGCTCTCGGCTACGGGACGGAAAATGATGCCAAATATCAAAAATACTGGCCGGCCGATGTCCATCTTGTCGGGAAGGAAATTATCCGTTTCCATACGATTTATTGGCCGATCATGCTGATGGCTCTTGACCTGCCTCTGCCGAAAAAGGTATTTGGCCACGGCTGGCTGTTGATGAAAGATGGAAAAATGTCCAAGTCAAAGGGGAATGTCGTTGATCCGGTAACCCTTATTGACCGTTATGGCCTGGATGCCCTGCGTTATTACTTATTGCGCGAGGTGCCGTTCGGATCTGACGGTGTATTTACTCCGGAAGGTTTTATTGAGCGCATTAATTTTGACCTGGCCAATGACTTAGGGAACTTGTTAAATCGCACCGTTGCCATGATTAACCGTTATTTTGACGGAGAAATACCGGTATATAAAGGTTCCGAAGGCAAGTATGACCGGGAACTTCTGGAAGTATATATGGAAACGGTTAAGAAATATGAGACAGCCATGGAAAAGATGGAGTTCTCCGTGGCCCTGACAAATGTTTGGCAATTAATCAGCCGGACAAATAAATATATTGATGAAACAGAGCCGTGGGTTCTTGCAAAAGATGAGGATAAAAAGGAACAGCTGGCCAATGTAATGGTGCATCTGGCTGAGTCCCTCCTCAGAGCGGCCGTGCTTTTACAGCCGTTTATGATCCGGACTCCAAAGGAAATTCTCGCCCAATTGGGAATTGAAGATGAGAGCCTGCTGGCGTGGGATACTTTGGCCGGGTTTGGAAAAATTCCGGCCGGCACAAAAGTTAAAAAGGGCAAGCCGATTTTCCCGCGTCTTGATATGGAGGAAGAGACAGCCTATATTAAAGAGAGAATGGGCGGAGCTGCGAAGCCTGCAGTGGAAAAGGAAGAGCCAAAAGCGGAACCGCAAAGCCGGGAAATTACGATTGATGATTTCAGCAAGATCGACTTGCGGGTTGCACAAGTGATTAAGGCTGAGCCTGTGAAAAAAGCGGACAAACTCCTTAAACTTCAGCTTGATTTAGGATATGAAAAACGCCAGGTGGTATCCGGAATTGCCCAGTATTATAAACCGGAGGATTTGGTGGGCAGAAAAGTCATTTGTGTGACAAATCTCAAGCCGGTTAAATTAAGAGGCGAGTTGTCCCAAGGGATGATTTTGGCCGGATCGGAAGACGGTAAGCTGTCATTGGCTACGATTGCCGAAGATCTTCCTCTCGGAGCGAAGGTAAAATAATTTTTGCAGAGAAACATAGGGATTGTGGCATTGGTCCACAACATACTGAAAGTAGCAGGCATCCGCCAGCTACTTTCAGATAATAATTCATATAATAAAAAAGCAAGTGGAGAAAAACAATCCGTTTCTCTTCACTTGCTTTTATTTTGGGGACTTATCAGACAACCCCACTATGTTTTTCTTTTTTTGAAAAAGTAGTGCATAATGAAAATGTAGTCTGCAAGGAAAAAAGGGTTAATTTTCCAATTGTAACAAAAATGTAATATAAGAAATAAAAAAATAATTTTTGAAATAGAAGGGGTTTTTTCTATGTTATTCGACACACATGCGCATTTGAATGCATGGCAATTTTCCGATGACTTGCCGGAGGTGATTGACAGGGCCCTTCAGGAAGGGGTCGGCTATATGGTTGTCGTTGGTTTTGACCGGCCGACCATTGAAAAAGCCATGGAACTGATTGAAGAATATGATTTTCTGTATGCAAGCATCGGCTGGCATCCGGTCGACGCAATTGATATGACGGATGAAGATTTGAAGTGGATTGAAGAATTGGCCGCGCACCCAAAAGTTGTCGCTATTGGGGAAACAGGCCTTGATTATCATTGGGATAAGTCTCCGGCTGATGTTCAAAAAGAGGTCTTCCGCAAGCAAATCCGACTTGCCAAAAGGCTTAAGCTTCCGCTCGTCATTCACAACCGTGAAGCAACAGGGGATATTATTGAGATTCTTAAAGAGGAGAATGCTGCGGAAGTTGGCGGAATTATGCATTGCTTTAGCGGCAGCGCTGAAACGGCTGCAGAGTGTTTGAAGATGAATTTTTATATTTCCCTTGGAGGGCCGGTGACTTTCAAAAATGCAAGAAAGCCAAAGGAAGTAGCGAAGGCGGTTCCTCTCGGCAGACTGTTGATAGAAACAGATTGTCCTTATTTGGCACCCCATCCGTACCGGGGAAAAAGGAACGAGCCTGCCTATGTGAAACTGGTGGCGGAGGAGATTGCCGCTCTAAAAGGCCTTTCTTTTGAAGAGGTTGCCGGTGCAACAACGGAGAATGCCAAAAGAATTTTCAGAATTAAGGATAAAAAGTCTCTGTCGAATAATGGGTAAATTTGTCTGATTTTATCCAAAAATATTCCAAATTATGCCTCTTTTTTCTCTAAAACCCGGTACTGTCCTCGACACAATTTTCTTAAGTTTTTGTAACATTTCTCACTTTCAGGGACTTTGCACGTACTATAACGGGTTGACAGAAAAATTCTAAGACTTTATAATCAGCGCGAGAGAGAAGGAGGCGTTTTTCATCGTACCTAAAAACATGAAGAACCTGTTTTCCAAATCTTTTATCAAGCAGAAAACGGGAGTTCTTATTGCCAGTTCAATAGTTTTTCTCGCTGCTTTTGGATTTGTGATCTATGAAACAACGAAAAAAACAGTGACTCTGGTAAAGGACGAACATGAAATAGTCGTAAAAACACACGCTGATACGATTGAAGAATTATTTAAAGAACAAAAGATTTCCCCACACGAAAAAGACTATGTTTTTCCGGCACCCGATGAGAAATTGACAGATGGTTCAAAGGTTGTCTGGAAAACGGCAAAAGAAGTGGAGCTAATCGGCTCAAATGGTAAGAAAACTTTATGGACTACGGCTTCCACAGTGGAAGAGCTTTTGAAAAATGAAGGCATTCCAATATCAAAACATGACAAAGTGGAGCCGGCATTGGATTCAAAGATAGAAAATAATTTATCCGTCCGCATCGAAAAGGCATTTTCTTTAACTCTCGTTGATGGCGGAAAGAAAAAAGAGATTTGGACAACTTCGACTACTGTCGCTGACTTTTTAAAACAACAAGGGATTGAGCTGAAGAAAGAGGACCGGGTTGAGCCCGGACCGGATGCTGCACTGACAAAAGATATGGTTGTCAACATCATCCGGGTTGAAAAAGCCACCGATGTAGTTGAAGAACCGGTTGATTTTGCAGTTGTTACGAAAAAAGATTCAAGTCTTGCCAAAGGCAAAGAGAAAATCATTACCTGGGGACAGAAAGGCCTTATAAAAAGAGAATACGAGGTCACTCTGGAAAACGGGAAAGAAGTATCCAGGAAAGTCTTGAAGGAAACGACTTTGAAAGAATCAAAGGATCAAGTCGTTGCAGTCGGGACGAAAGTAAGCTCCGAATCTGTCTCTCGTGGAGCAGCACTACCGGCAGGCAGGGAACTCATTGTAACTGCCACTGCTTATACGGCAAACTGTAATGGTTGTACAGGAATAACGGCGACAGGGTTCAATTTACATAAAAATCCTAATGCCAAGGTCATCGCTGTTGATCCGAAAGTTATTCCCCTCGGTTCGAAGGTTTATGTGGAGGGGTACGGATATGCCGTAGCGGCCGATACCGGAGGAGCCATAAAAGGAAATAAAATCGATGTTTTCTTTCCTACAAAAGAACAAGCGTATCGCTGGGGAACGAGACAAGTAAAAGTAATCATTCTTGAATAAACAGGGGCATTGCCTCTGTTTATTTTTCTGTAAAAAAGTTTTTAATGTATGGTTCCGGGACTCATCTTATAGGTGTTTTTTGTTAAAAAGTGTTTCCCCCATGATAGTGAGCCGGGTATCCTGGATGTATTCTGTGAAAAAGTATTTCGCCCATGGTTATGAGCCGGATATTATGGATGTATTTTTTAAAATGTTTTCCCCCATGGTTTTGTGAGCCTGTGCGCATGAATGTTTTGTGTTTTTCGCAAGTTTTCATTAAAATGTTTTGAGAATGGCAAAATAACAGGTGAAGAAGGATGAAAATCAGAGAGATTATTGTTGTTGAAGGGAAAGACGATACAACAGCCGTAAAAAGAGCTGTTGATGCCGATACGATTGAAACAAACGGTTCGGCAGTAAATTGGGAAACGATTGAAAAAATCAAACTGGCCCAGGAAACGAGAGGTGTAATTATTTTAACCGATCCGGATTACCCCGGAACAAGGATCCGCCAATTGATCACGGAGCATGTGCCAAATTGCAAGCATGCTTTTATACCAAAAGAGGCCGCCCTTGATAAGCATGGGAAAGGAGTGGGCGTCGAACATGCCTCACCGGAAACGATTCGCCGGGCTTTGAAGGATGCCCATGCGATGACAGAGGAGACTGAAGAGTCCGTAACCTATGAGGATCTTCTTGATGCCGGATTAATCGGCGGGGCAGGTTCCCGGGAAAGACGGGATAAATTGGGCAAGATTTTACGGATCGGCTACGCCAACGGTAAGCAGTTACATAAGCGGCTGATGATGTTTCAAATAAGCAGGGAGCAGTTTCTGAATGCTTTGGATCTTTTAGGGGAGGAGGGCGCACGATGATAAAGGATATTGCTTCCCCGGCGCGGACGCAGGCCATTTTGGAGAAACACGGTTTTTCTTTTAAAAAAAGCCTCGGACAAAATTTTTTAATTGATACTAATATTTTAAGGAAAATTGTTGATTATGCCGGTTTAACGGAAGATTCAGGGGCGATTGAAATCGGGCCCGGGATTGGCGCTTTAACAGAACAGCTTTTGCGCCGCTGCCGGAAAGTGGTCGCGTATGAAATTGACGGACGTCTCCTTCCGATTTTGGAGGATACCTTATCTTCTTATCCGAACAAAAAAATCATTCACCAGGATGTGTTAAAGGCGGACGTTGCGGCAATGATGAAGGAGGAGTTTGCGGAGATAGATGATGTGATGGTCGTTGCCAATCTTCCTTATTATGTGACTACTCCTATTATCATGAAGCTTCTTGAGGAAAAGTTGCCAATCCGGGGAATGGTCATTATGCTGCAGAAAGAGGTGGCAAACCGGATTTCGGCGGCTCCAGGCAGCAAGGATTACGGTTCCTTATCGATCGCTGTTCAGTATTACTCGGAAGCTGAAATGGTGATGGTGGTGCCGAGAACGGTCTTTATCCCGAAACCGAATGTGGACTCGGCTGTGATTCGCCTGACGCTTCGGGAAAAACCGGCTGTGGCTGTAAAGGATGAACGATTCTTCTTTCAAGTATGCAGGGTTTCCTTTGCCCAAAGGCGAAAAACTCTCGTCAATAATTTAACAAGCGGGCTTCCTTCGGGAAAAGAAAAGAAGGAGGAAATACTTGGCGCGTTGGAAAAGGCGGGAATTGACCCGGGAAGACGGGGGGAGACCTTGTCCATTGAAGAGTTTGCCCGGTTAAGCGATGAGTTGTATCCGCATTTTTGCTGATCGAAAGTACCGGATTACAGATTTGCCTCACATATTTGGGTGATTTGCATCAGTATTTTTGTTGATCGCCCGCTCCGTGACAAATGAAGTAAGTGAAACAAAAAAAGTCCTGATTGCAGGGCTTTTTTGTTTTTAAGGAGAAGGTGCGGGGCGAGCGGTTTAATTTTAAACGTGACGAGGAACGGGCGTTTTGTGCGTGTGGAGCAGCAGAGGGAAGATGCTTTCACTTTTGTGAGAGCAGTTTAAATGAATGATAAGGGATTTCTGTGTTTGTTCGGGCTTCATGAAGGCAATCTGAGCCAGTTGAGAGGAGGGCGGTTTAATTGCGGTTTTATGGAGCCATCTTGAGGGAAGGGATTGGAGATTTTGTCTCTATGGAAGGATTACGTGGACATTTTGTGTTGCTTTGGAGCTGAAAATGTCCTCATGAAGTGTTTAAGGAGACATTTTGGATTGTCTGGAGGTCGATTTTGTCCTCCTGAAGCGTTTAAGAAGACATTTTGTGTTGGTTTGGGATTGAAAATGTCCTCATGAGGCGTTTAAGAAGACATTTTGGAATGGTTTGAGATTGAAAATGTCCTCATGAGGCGTTTAAGAAGACATTTTGGAATGGTTTGAGATTGAAAATGTCCTCATGAGGCGTTTAAGAAGACATT
>JANWJP010000189.1 GCA_025451895.1 Robertmurraya sp. | reverse complement strand
TTTCTTTGCCGCTTCCACCAGTTTCTCCAGATCTCTATTTGTCTTACATGGCATCTCCATCACCTGTGGATAGTATAGACTTAAACGAAGCGGTTCATTCTATGACAAAACCTGATGAAAAAGAACCAAAAAAATAAATTCCTTTTCGCACCTCGGACGGAATAAATCAAAAAAGAATCGGACTCTCTATCATCTGAGTCCGAACCAAACTTTCAACTTCATCCGTGGTTAATGGACGCGGGATCATTCCTGAAATACTTGGCACACCACTGGCAGAAACTAATTCTCCGCTGTTTTGGCACGGGTCATTTGAATTGCCGCCATGATGAATCTGTCCAAATATCTTCGCCCCGTATTTATGTACGGAATCTGCCAGTTTTGTCAGTTGTGCCAAATAGCCCGGATTGGTGGCATGCATCTGTCGAAAATGAGCAACTCCATGCTTATCGTTTACACGGAAAATCTAAGTTATTATAAGCCCTACCCCGCCTTTGGTCCGTTCTTCATAATAACGGATCGTTCTTTTCGAAGCTTCCCCATTCAGGTCAGCATACCCCATGGTCATCGCCCTCTGTACCACCCGGTTTTTCAAAAGCACATTGCCAATTTTCCCCTTAGAAAACAGCTTTTCAAATTTAATAGAAAAACCTCCTAGTTAATTTTTCCTGCAATCTTGTTAACGGGTTTGTACTTTCGAAAAGGGTTTCACTCTCCATATTTTAACATTTTATTATATTAAGATATCTTTCTTTTTTATTCCTACAAATTTTATAAATTTTTCATTCTGTATTCCGGGTTCAATACCAAACCAAATCACAACACTTCAAACAAGCGAGAGTAAAAGCATCCGGCATAGAAGTATTAATACTCAAAATGGATTTAACCATTTATGTCACTGTCGCTTCCCGATGCCGTATCACAAATAATTTAGGTGTGAATCGCTCCAAAGGCAAAAAAACCGGGTCCGCAACAACGAACCCGATTCACATTACACTATTCAAAATCCGACTTTCAATTACTTTCGTTAAAAGTGACAGGCACCTGCCCCTCGTTAAAGGTGACAGGCACCTGTCCTAAACAAGCACACTTTATTTTTCGATGTTCAGGGTGAATTCTTTCCACGGGAGGTTGACTTCTTTGCCCTGGTTGATGATTTCGTCGACATGCATGAGGAGCGGGAAGTCTTCCAATTTAACGATGTTTCGTTCTGCCAGTTTGCGTACGGCACGGGCAGTTCTTGTTGAGATGACTATGGATTCGAGGGTTTCGCCTTTGAGTTCCTCCATGGCTTCCTCAAAGCTTAATCCCCGGCCGAGCAGTGTGCCGATTTTGCGGGTGCGTCCGCCAAAGACTGTCACATAGAGGTCGCCGCCGCCAAAAATAATATTTTCCGGACCGCCGCCGGTAATTTTAATTAGCTTTGTCATTTCACGTATGCCTTGGCCGAAAAGAGCAGCCTGGGAATTATAATGAACAGCGCCGATTTTTCCATCCCGTTTTTCAGCAAGACCGACTGCAAGAGCTACACCCAGTGCATAAGCATTTTTCATCGCCACAGCACATTCCACTCCGACAACATCAGTGGAAAGGCTGATATGATAATAATCAGTCTCAAAAGTTTCCTTTAACATTTTCAAAACTTCCATATCTTCGCCGCAGAAAGCCACATGGCTGTCATCATGGTCTGCCAGTTCATAGCTCGTACAAGGGCCGCCAATCGCATTGAAGGACAGTTTTTTGCCTGCAGGGGTGCGTTCTTTAAAATAATCCACATAAGTCTTAAGGGTTCCGTCTTCATTATCGAACATTCCCTTTGTTACGCTGATCACCGGGGCTGATTCGGGAAGAATGGGAATGATTTCATCCGCAAACCAGTCAATACCGAAGCTGGAAACGCCGCATAGAACCACATCTGCGCCCTTTAAAGCTTCTTCGACTTCTTCAATTTGGTAATACTTAATTCCTTCCGGGAGTGTTCTTTTTAAAGTGATGTGATATCTGCTTTTTCTTGCCTCATCAATAATATCCCGGTCAAGCGGAGTTCCAACCAGCCTTACTTCATGGCCGTTTTCAATAGTGGGAAAGGTTAAAGCAGAAGCCATTTGTCCTGCGCCTATATATGTCAGTACACTCATAAAAATCCCCTTCCATTTTTAGAATGAATACAAAATTATTATATGGGAATAATATCATGACATGAAATTAATTGCAACTTTTTTCCTGATACTATTGTTTCTTTTGGTCTCATTGTTATATTATTAGTCAAAAAGAACCGTTTATGTCTGGAGAGTAAAATGGATACAAAAAAATTACAACAAATGATTCGAATTGCCAAATTATATTATGAACTGGGCTGGGGACAAATAGACATTGCCGAGCACGAAGGTATTTCAAAATCGACGGTCAGCCGCATGCTGCAAAAAGCTTTTGATATGGGGTACATAAAGGTAACGATTGACTACCCTGTGCAGACGATTGAATCGTTAAATGAGGAATTAAAAAGCAAATTTTCCTTAAAAGAAGTTTTTGTTACTCCTGTTATAGTAGAAAATGAAAAATTAATCATGAACGATACATGCAAAGCACTCGCCGACCGGCTGGAAAACTATTTGGGCGATGAAATGATAGTCGGGGTTTCCTGGGGGCGCACAATGTCGTGCCTGGCTGATCATTTGCAGCCGATGAAGATCAAGAAGATCAAGGTCGTCCAACTAAACGGAGCCATATCGCAACGAATGTCAGCTACAGGAGCAAGCAAAATTGTCGATTCTTTGGCAAAAGCCGGGAATGGAGACGGCTTTATCCTGCCTGTTCCCGTTCTTGTCGACAGCGAAGAAATTGCCAACACCATGAAACGGGATTCCTACATTAAATCCATTTTGGACCTGGCAGAAGCTGCACCTGTTCATATTTTTTCCATCGGATCAATAGCTAAAGATTCTATTCTTTATCAGGAGGGATTTTTTACCGATGAAGAATATAAATATATGCTTGACCGCGGTGCAGTCGGGGATATTTGCAGCCGTTATTTTGACATAAAAGTAAAGCTCATCAGCCGGGAACAGGATAAACGGACGATGGGCATCTCGCCGCAAATTTTAAAAACGAAACCCTGCAAAATTGCTATCGTAACGGGCAGAAAAAAGGTCCCCGCCCTTTTAGGCGCACTGCGCGGACAATTTATTGATATTCTTTACACTGATGAGCTTACTGCGAAAGAATTACTGAAACTGGCCGATTCTACCATTTCCTGACGGGACCCGTGGAATTGCGGACCACAAGGCGCGGCTCATATTCCAGTTTAAAAATGGGTTTGCTTCTTTGACCTCTTTTGGCAGAACGGCCGTATTTGTGTATGATATCAACAGCATCCATCCCTTTCTCGCTCACTGAATGATCCACGCTTGTAAGTGAATAGCGCGAAACGGATGAAAGAAAATTATTGTCAAAGCCGCAGACAGAATAATCATCCGGAACAGAATACCCTTTCTCGGATAAGGCTTCCATAATGCCCATGGAAACCATATCTGTTGTCCCGACAAAAGCTGTCACAGATGGATTTTCTTCCAAAATCTCCATAGTAAGGTAATAGCCGGTATCAAAATACTTCCGGCTCGGTTCAAACATTTCAAGCTTCTGCGGGGAAATAATTTTCACAAGAATTTTCTCCGGATCCAAACCATGCAACCGGTATGCTTCCCGAATTCCTTCCAACCGTTTCACTCTGGGAATTTCTTTTTCATTTAACGGCGTAGTCAAATATGCAATACGGCGGTGTCCCAAAGAAATGAGGTGCTCCGCCACCATCATCCCCGGCTTTTGGCTGTGAAGTTCAATTGTATTCACCCGCAATTTTTCATTCGGATCACTTACCAAAACAACGGGAATATCCCTGGCCACCTCGTTAATCAGACGGTACTGCTGCGGCGGATAAGTAAAAATAATTCCCGCTGCCTTCATATGCCGCGCCATCTCCAGATACTTCTCTTCCAATTCCTTTTTTCTCCCCGTATGGGCGGTGAACGTCGTATATCCAAAATCTTCCCCGTATGCGGCGACAGATTCAATAACAGTAATATAATACTGGGAAGAAAGAGTCGGACAAATGACGATAATCGTTTTTTCGCAAGTATGAGTAAGTGAAACATTTTTTTTAGCCGGCGGTTCGTAACCCAATGCCTTCGCCGTGTCAAAAACCTTCTTCTTCGTTTCTTCAGAAAAAGAAACCTCTTTTTTACCGCTTAAAATCATCGATACCGTTGATTGGGAAACACCGCATGCTCTCGCAATATCTCTCGTTGTCACCCGTTTTTTCTGTAAGTTCGACATAAAAAATCGTCCTTTCCGCCGTCTGTCAAAATTTTTTTTGATTAATAGGTTTCTTATAAAAAAAGGAAAAAAGCCCTTTGTTTTTATAAATTTTAACAAAATATTATTAATCATATTATCCCTGATTAATAAAAACAAATCTATGATTAATAATTGTCAATTCCGGGACTATTGACTAACAAAATTAGCAAATCTATAATTCAGATGAAAGAATATGGAAAGGACAGGGGATTATGAGCACAGGAAATTTGATTCAAAATTATTTGCAGAGAGACATCCCTTGTGATTGTGGACGAACCCACAATTGCCAAGTGAAAACAGTGGAAATCGGCCGTCATGTTTTAGAGAAAATCCCGGCCTTGCTTCGAAAAGAAAACAAACAAAAGGCCTATATAATAGCAGATAAAAATACCTATCAAGCAGCCGGAGAAAGACTGGTGCAAATTTTTAAGAAGGAAGGAACAGACTTTTCCGTATATATCCTGAGAAGCGATGAAGTGGTCGCCGATGAAACAGCCCTTGGGGAAATCGTTCTGAATATGCCATCAGATGCTGATGTGATGATTTCAGTCGGCGCAGGAACGATCAACGATCTGTGCAAATTTGCCAGCTACAAACTCGGCATTGACTATATCGCCGTTGCTTCTGCCCCTTCCATGGATGGATTTGCTTCCGTAGGTGCGGCGCTTATCGCCAATCATTTAAAAACAACCTACCAAACTCATACTCCAATTGCTATTTTCGGAGATACAGAAGTTCTCAAAAATGCACCGATGGATATGATTACAGCGGGATTTGCAGATATTCTCGCCAAATACACATGCCTCTTGGACTGGAAAGTGTCCCATCTAATCAATGATGAATACTACTGTGAAATGGTAGTGAATATGGTTAAAGACGCGATCGCCAAAGTAATGAGCCTTGCGGATAAAATTTTGGAACGCGATGATGATGCAATAGAAAGTATTATGGAAGCGCTTGTACTTACCGGAATTGCGATGAGTTTTGTAGGAATCTCCCGGCCTGCATCCGGAAGCGAGCATCATATGTCCCACTATTGGGAAATGAAATTCCTCATGCAAGAGCGCAAGCCGGTCCTTCATGGAATAAAGGTCGGCATCGGTACAGTTGCCTCTTCCTGCATGTATCATCGATTGCTCGAAGAAAAACTTGATTTTGACGAAGCAAGAAAAAAAGCTCAGGAATTTGACAAAAAGCATTGGGAACAAGAAATGCACCGCGTCTTTGAATTGGCTGCCGACGGAGTCATTGCTCTTGAAAATGAAGTCGGCAAAAATGACAGCGCCGGGCATGCAAAACGAATCAAAGTCATTGAAGAAAAATGGCCTGAAATAACCGCAGCCGTTAAAGAATGGCTTCCTCAAGCAGAGGAAATTGAGAACATTCTTCTGTCCGTCCGCCTGCCCATCAATCCATTGCAAGTCGGCGTTGATGCAGGATTGATTTTCGACTGTGTCCGTTATGCAAAAGAGGTCAGAAACCGCTATACAATCCTGCAACTTCTGTGGGATTTAGGGCTTTCCGAGCAATATGCGGATATGGTAAGGGAATATTTTACCGCCAATAAGCAGGCAAATTATGTGAATTTGATTAAAAAACAAACTCAATCACGAATTGATAAAATTAAATGCTTTGTTCTTGACATGGACGGAACAATCTATTTGGAAAACCGGCTGTTTCCATTTGCGAAAGAAGCCTTAAAGGCGATTAAAGACAGCGGAAGGGAATATTGCTTTTTCACCAATAACTCTTCCAATTCGAAAAAAAATTATTTAACAAAATTAAACAATATGGGAATTCCGGTGACTGAAGACAGACTGTTCATCTCCACCCATGTCATCATGGAATTTTTAAAGAAAAATCATCCCGGTGCAAGCATTTATCTCGTCGGAACGGAAAATCTCCATCAAGAATTTGTTGACAACGGATTCCTTTTGACAGAAAACAAGCCCGATATGGTTGTACTCGGATTCGATACAAGCTTAACTTATGAAAAGCTGCGCAAAGCCTGCGATTATATTCGTCACGGTGCTCTCTATTACGGCATCAATCCTGATAAAAACTGTCCTGTGGAAAACCTGGAATACATTCCGGACTGCGGTTCGATAGCGAAATTAATCGAAACATCCACTGACCGGTACCCGGCTGAATTTTTCGGCAAGCCTTCAAAACGTGTTCTTGAATATGTAATGGAACGCACCGGTTATCAGGAAGAAGAAATTGCCATGATCGGCGACCGTCTGTATACAGACATTGCGACAGCAACAGACACAAAAGCAACTTCCATTCTTGTACTCACCGGTGAAAGCACCGTGGAGGACATAGAAAAACAAGGCATACAGCCTGATATTATTTTTAACAGTCTGGAAGACCTTATTCCTTATTTGTAAAAGCACTGCCCGGCCGGGAAATTCCCTTCCGGCCGGTCTTAAGAAATAGAATGAAGGTTTAAAAAACGCGGAGGTGTAAAAATTGGCTAAATACGCAATTGGATTAGATTTTGGAACATTATCTGTAAGGGCTTTATTAGTTAACGCAGAAACAGGAGAAGAATTGGAATCTGTCATTTACGAATATCCGCACGGTTCCATGGAATCCACCATTCCCACCGGCAAAAAGCTGCCTATCAACTGGGCTCTGCAACATCCTGCAGACTATGAAGAGGGATTGGTTACTACCGTAAGAGGAGTCATGAAAGAAAATGGCGTTCATCCTGAACAAATTATCGGCATCGGAGTGGACTTTACCTCTTCAACCATTTTGCCGGTATTAAAGGATATGACACCGCTTTGCTATCTTCCTGAATTCAAAGATGAACCGCATGCATATGCAAAACTCTGGAAACACCACGGTGCAGAAGAATATGCCCGCAAAATTGAAGAAATCGCTAAAGAAAGAGAAGAAAAATGGCTCGGCTCATACGGCGGGAAAGTTTCCAGCGAATGGATGCTTCCTAAAGTGATGGAGACAGCCGTTGAAGCACCGGAAGTGTATGACAAAGCCAACCGCTTCATCGAAGCCATGGACTGGATTACCTGCATGTTAACAGGTGTAGAGACAAGAAGTGCCTGCGGAGCAGGTTATAAAATGTTCTACCACCATGAAACCGGCTACCCGAGCAAAGACTTTTTAAAACAATTGCATCCAAAACTCGAAAATCTTGTTGAAGAAAAACTGGAAGCACCTGTAAAAGGGATTGGTGAACGTGCCGGCCTTCTTACAAATGAATGGGCAGAAAAGCTTGGTCTGATCCCGGGTATCCCGGTTGCAACCGGAATCATTGATGCCCATGTGAATGCAGCAGCCTGCGGAATCGACGGTCCTGAGAAAATGTTGATCATTATCGGAACCTCTTCCTGCCATATGCTTCAATCAAAAACAAATGAAGTAACAATTGAAGGAATTCAAGGTGTTGTTAAGGACGGAATGATCCCGGGCTATTACGGTTATGAAGCAGGTCAATCTTGTGTAGGCGACCAATTCGCCTGGTTTGTCAACAATTGTGTGCCCGAGTCTTATGCTGCAGACGCACGTGAAAAAGGAATGAGTCTTCACAGCTATTTAACTGAAAAATGTAAACGTTTAAAACCGGGTGAAAGCGGACTTATCGCTCTCGATTGGTGGAACGGCGTTCGTTCACCTTTAATGGACTTTAATTTAACCGGATTAATGGTCGGAATGAATTTGCAAACAAAACCGGAGGAAATGTATCTTGCCCTCCTTGAATCCACTGCTTACGGAACAAGAATGATTATAGAAAACTTTGAAG
>JANWJP010000188.1 GCA_025451895.1 Robertmurraya sp. | reverse complement strand
TGCTGGTCGGGATTATCTTTGGGACCTTTTTTGAGAGCTTATCGTCGTTTATGCAGGTGCTTATCGATCCGAATGAGTTTATGATTGTTCAGGATCAAATGTTTGCCAGCTTTAATAACGTGAATACAGAAGTGCTGTTTATCGCCATCATAACGTTGGGGATTGTCTCGATTTATTTTGCAAGGTTATATAAATATTTGGATGTTCTTTCGCTAGGCAGGGAACAGGCCATTAATCTTGGTGTGGATTATGATGCGGTTGTAAAAAGATTGCTTTTTATCGTTGCTGTTCTTGTTTCTGTTGCAACTGCACTAGTCGGACCGATTACCTTCCTCGGCCTGCTTGTAGCCAATGTGGCACATCAGGTTTTCAACACGTACCGCCACAGTTATTTGATTTCAGGTGCCATATTGATTAGTGTTGTCGCATTGGTCGGCGGCCAATTGATAGTCGAGAGGATTTTCACTTTCTCAACACCGTTAGCTGTCATCATTAATTTTATCGGTGGAGTATATTTCATTTATCTTCTATTAAAGGAGAGTAAATCATGGTAATTGTAAAAAATCTTTCAAAGAAATACGGTAATAAGCATGTTGTTGAGGATGTTTCCGTGAAAATAGAAAAAGGAAAAATTACTTCCTTTATCGGGCCGAACGGTGCCGGAAAGAGTACGCTGCTGTCCATGGTGAGCCGTCTGATTGAGAGAGACAGCGGCGAGGTGATTATTGATAACCGGGAAATCAGCAAGGTAAAAAGCAATGAACTGGCAAAGAAAATCTCGATTTTAAAACAGTCCAATTTTATAAATCTTCGCTTAACTGTCCGTGAACTTGTTTCCTTTGGACGTTTTCCCTATTCACAGGGAAGACTCACAAAGGAGGACTGGAAGTTTGTTGACGAAGCGATTCAATATATGGAACTTGAAAACATTCAGGATAAATACATCGACCAGTTGAGCGGCGGGCAGAAGCAAAGGGCCTACATTGCAATGGTCATTGCCCAGGATACGGATTATATTCTCCTCGATGAACCGCTCAACAATCTGGATATGAAGCACTCGGTGCAAATTATGAAAGTGTTGAGAAGACTTGTCGATGAGTTGGGCAAAACAGTCGTTATTGTCATCCATGATATCAACTTTGCCGCCTGCTATTCCGATTATATTGTTGCTCTTAAAAACGGAAGGGTTGTTAAGGAAGGATTAACGACAGAGGTTATTACTCCTGATGTATTGAAGGAAATCTATGATATGGATTTCACTGTCCGTGAGGAAAATAAGCGCAGATATTGCCTCTACTATGCTTAAGCATAGTCCGGTGATAAAAATATACAGAAGGAAAGCGATTTTGAGGTGAAGGTCATGTCCAAAAAGATTTATTTGTTTCTTATGATTGCCGTAATGGCTTTATTTGCCGCTGGCTGCGGTGCCAATGATGAAAAAGGGGAAAGCATTAAAGAAGCGATAACGATAAAGCATAAACTGGGGGAAACGAAGGTTGAAAAAAATCCCCAAAAAATTGTTGTTTTTGATTTTGGAATTCTTGATACACTGGATAAATTGGGGATTGAGGTTACCGGTCTTCCAAAAGCAAACCTCCCCTCTTATTTAAAAAAATTCGGAGATAAAAAATATGAGAACACGGGAAGCCTGAAAGAACCTGATTTTGAAAAGATTGCGGAAATTGATCCGGATTTGATTATCATTTCCACAAGACAGATGGAATTGTATAAGGAATTTTCAAAAATTGGCCCGACTGTTTATGTAGAACTTGATACAACAAACTATATGGATTCTTTTAAAGAAAACATGCGGTTGATTGGAAAAATTCTTGAAAGAGGGCAGGATATAGAGGCGGAACTTGCCGCTATTGACGAAAGAATTGCCGAAGTCCAGGAAAAGGCTGCCCGGACAGAAGGAAAAGCATTGATCATTCTTGCCAATGAAGGAAATATCAGTGCTTATGGCCCGGGTTCCAGATTCGGATTGATTCACGATGTTTTTGGCATCCCTGCAGCAGATGAAAATATTGCTGTCTCAACTCACGGGCAAAACATTTCTCCGGAATACATTGCCGAGAAAAATCCTGATTATTTATTTGTGATTGACAGAGGGGCCGCAGTAGGAGGACAGTCATCTGCAGAAATGATTGTTGAGACATCGCTGGTGAAAAATACAAATGCCTACAAAAACGGTAATATTGTTTACTTAAATGCTGATTATTGGTATTTATCAGGGGGCGGATTGATTTCTTTCGGGGAAATGGTGTCTCAAATAGAAAAAGCTGTTCAATAATTTGCATGAATCGGCTACCCAAGCTCGGGTGCCGATTTTTTTGCTTTCTCCGGCATAAAATGAGAAGAGGCTCCTACCGTATTTGAATCAAGGAAAAAGAGACAATATATTCCCGGTAAACGTGGAAAACTGAAGCAAAGAACCGGGGAGATGATGCCTGAGCATTTTTCCGGCATCAGCGATCAGCGATGAACAGCCGTGGAACGGAAGGTTTTTCTGCCGGGATTGGCGGTGTTTTACTGACTAAGGTTTTAATTATCACGTTGATCTTTGTTCCGTTTTTTTCCCTTGCTGTTATCACCGCTTGAAATTTGCTCAGCAGAACCTGCCAGGACATTTCCCATCTTTGGAGAATTTTGATTGCGACTGCCTTTATTATATTTTTTCGTCATTTTGATCCTCCCGTTTTTAGTAGTTAAGAGTAATCCATTTTCTCAATCGTTTTTTATGGTTCCAAATACTCTTCCGGATATTCATGCGGAGACAAAATATTTGCCAAAGGGGCACGGGATGTGCTCTTTCTGTTAGTGTTCTTTTTTGGGACAACATATTTGCCAAGAAGGCTAAAAGTACAAAATCCACGCTTTAAGACTATGAAAGACATCCTTTTGAATGCTTCTTATATACAGCATCGTGGTCAAACAGATGCCGTATCCGGAATGTAAATATTTAAAAACAAAGAAATATTGCCAAATAAAAGGGCAAATTTTTAAAAGAAGGACAGTTGTTGAAAAGTTTTTTGGACAGATGCCTTTTCTTGTAAAAATGGGAAAAAGCCCTCAACCGCAAGACGCTTCCAGCATAGAAAATAGTAGATGAGACACCACGGGGCGGCAAATTGGACAACTTGGCAACAGGATGCAGGAGGCGGAAGAAATTTTTGAAACGGCACGTCAAGTTGCTAAGTGCCAAAGGAGCAGTCCGCCCTGGTTCCACATCCGCACTGCCGGACAGAAATCTTCTCTCTCCGGCAGAGATGTCTCATTCCTTGAGTAAATCTTTTCTTTTCCAACCCAACCTCCTATTAATATATATATATATGTCATCGGCAGCGCAGGGTGCCCGCCCCGCTGCTTTTCTTTTTGGCCGGGTGCCATTCAGTTTCCGGCTGAAAGGGGATTTGTTTATGCGCATTGCAGTCGGACGTTTGAAAAATGCTTTTGTAAAAACTGGTCTTTGTATTCAAATTCCCCTGTTCGTTTCCGGGGTGCCCGGGAAACTCACATCTTCACCCTGAGGCTTTCCATATAGGGGAAAAGACGCATACGAACAAACGAGTTAATGTGCTTTTCTTGAATAAAAGTCAGTTAAAGGCAAATTCATACATTCAACTGGAAAAATAAATCTGTGAAATGTCGTTTCACATTTTATTTAGGGGAACCGAAAGAATGTAAAAATAAATAAACACTATTGTAAAGGTTAAAAAATGCGAAAAAGGAATTAGGGTCTGTAGAAGGGTTAATTTCCAATTTTTATTACAATTTGAGTTGCTTTGATTGCCAAAAACCTTTGTAAATCCACTTTTTAGCTAAGGAATAAATACTACAATAGGTATGCGACTTTCGATCCAACGGCAAAAAAATATGATGAAAATATTAATTTTTTGTAAATAAAAATTTATAAATTTTTGAGAGAAAGGCATTTTTGGGGCTTTGTTCACAAAATGTTCAAATCTTTTTGTCTTATTTAGAAAATTTTCAAAAAGTCGCCGATTATTCGCCACAAAAGTGGTATTTTCTTAAAGTGACGGGCATTTTAGTTTATTCTGTATTTTTGAATATTCATAATTATTTATATGTAAACGTTTCATTATGCTAAGAATAAACAATCATGCCTGTTTTAAAGATTTTCATTATGGTGTTAGGGGGGATTTTTTTAATGCTGAAAACAAAGCAAAAAACCATTTATGAAGAGGCACTTTCAAGAGGATTCAGCCGCCGTGACTTCTTGAAAATGTGTACTGCACTTGCAGCAACAATGGGCCTCACCTTCAAGGAATCAGAAAAAGTAGCAAAAGCGATGGAATCAGCCAAACGTGTACCTGTGTTATGGCTTCAATTCCAAGCCTGTACAGGATGCACGGAGTCATTTATCCGCGCTTCGCATCCGAAGGTTGAAAGCGTTTTACTCGACATGATTTCCTTGGAGTTCAGCGATGTGCTTTCAGCAGCATCAGGTTATCAATTGGAAGATAACATGGCGAACATCATGAAGGAGTATGCCGGCGAATATGTTCTGGTCGTTGAAGGGGCTATTCCGGATGATGAATTTACACAGGTGGCAGGAAGGGGAGCAAAAGAAGTTCTCAAGGAAGCAGCTGAGAACGCCATGCTCGTTATCACCTTCGGAAGCTGTGCTTCATGGGGCGGAATTCCTGCAGCTAAACCAAACCCGACTAACGGAAGACCGGTAAAAGATATTATCAAGAATAAGCAAATTGTTCTTGTGCCCGGATGTCCGCCGATTGCCGAAGTTATGACCGGGGTAATTGCTCATATCCTTACATTCGGAAAGGTGCCTGAACTTGACCAACACGGCAGACCGAAGGCATTTTACCGTCACCGGATTCATGATAAGTGCAACCGCCGCGCATATTTCGATGCCGGATTATTTGCTGAAAGTTTTGATGACGTCGGGGCAAAACAGGGATACTGCCTCTACAAACTGGGCTGTAAAGGTCCTACTACATATGCATCTTGTGCGGAAATGCGCTGGAACGGAGGAACAAGCTATCCAATCCAGTCCGGAAATCCTTGTATCGGCTGTACGGAGAAAAACTTCTGGGATAACGGACCGTTCTTTGAAAGAAGAGCGAAGATTCCGGGAACACAGACAACGATTAATCCTGATGCAGTCGGCTTTGCCATTACAGGAGCGGCACTTGCCGGAGTGGCAGCCCACGCGGGAATTACTGCTGTGAAAAAGAAAAAAGACGAAAAATCATCGGAAGAACGGAGTGAATAATCATGGCAGATCGCATTGTAGTTGACCCGATAGCACGGATCGAAGGACATCTTCGCGTGGAAGCGGAGATCAAGGATGGAAAAATTGCTGAAGCCTACAGTTCAGGAACTTCAGTACGGGGAATTGAATTAATTTTGGAAGGCCGCGATCCCCGCGATGTCTGGGCATTTACTCAGCGTATTTGCGGCGTTTGTACAACTACTCACGCACTTTGCTCTGTTCGTACAGTGGAAGATGCCCTTGATATCAAAATTCCGAAGAATGCCAATTTAATTCGCAATATTATGAACGCGGCTCAATTTGTTCAGGACCATACGGTTCACTTCTATCATTTGCACGCCCTTGACTGGGTGGACGTGGTTTCTGCACTGGATGCGGATCCGAATGAAACAAGCAAAATTGCCCAATCCATCTCTGATTGGCCGAATTCGTCACCCGGCTACTTTAAAGAAGTACAAAATAAAGTAAAAAGGGTTGTTGAAAGCGGTCAATTAGGTATTTTTGCAAACGGCTACTGGGGACACCCGGCATATAAATTGCCGCCTGAAGTAAACCTGCTTGCAGTTGCTCACTATTTAGAAGCACTTGACTGGCAAAAAGAATTCGTAAAAATTCATACGATCCTTGGCGGAAAGAACCCTCACCCGCACTATGTCGTGGGCGGAATGGCAACACCGATCGATATTAACAGCGACAACGGCGTTCATGCTGAACGGCTCATGCATATTTCAAAAATCATCGATCAAGCCCGGGAGTTTGTTAACAAAGTATATATTCCGGATTTGCTTGCCATCGGTTCATACTATAAAGATTGGTTACACGGCGACAGCCAGAAGAACTATCTTGTTTACGGGGATTTCCCGACAGGAGATATCCGCGATGTTGATTCGTACCGGGTACCGCGCGGAATCATTCTTAACGGGGATTTGTCCAAGGTTCATCCGCTTGACCTTGAAGATACAAATCAAATCCAAGAGTTTATTGACCGCTCTTATTATGTCTATAAAGACGGTAAAGATGCGGGAGGAAGACATCCGTATGAGGGAGAAACGAATCTTAAATATTCCGGTCCGAAGATTCCTTATACTCAATTGGATGTCAGCAAGAAATACAGCTGGGTTAAAGCTCCGCGCTGGAAACATAAACCTATGGAAACAGGCCCTCTTGCCCGTGTTCTTGTCGGTTATGCTTCCGGACGCAAAGAATATGTTGAAGCTGTTAATGACACATTGCAAAAATTGGATATTCCGGTCGATGCTCTCCACTCCGCAGTTGGCCGCATGATTGCCCGCGGTTTGGAAACAAAGATCATGGCTGAATGGCTGCGTCAAGATATGGACGAGTTGCTTGCAAATATTAAGAACGGCGATCAAACTACTTTTGATCGTTCCAAATGGGATCCGAGCACATGGCCGAAGAAACCGGCAAGCGGAGTCGGCTGGATGGAAGCGCCGCGCGGTTCACTGGGACACTGGACACAAATTGTTGACGGAAAGATTCATAACTATCAAGCAGTTGTGCCGACAACCTGGAACGCATCTCCGGCTGATAATGACGGAAACATCGGGCCATACGAAGCAGCTTTAAAAGGCACTCCGGTTCATGATCCGAAGAAGCCGCTGGAAATCTTAAGAATTATTCATTCCTATGACCCTTGTTTATCCTGCGCCGTCCATTTAACAGATTTGGAGAATCAAGAGTCAACAAAAATTATGTTAGGTTAGGAGGCGGTATAGAATGACTAACCCTAACACCGGGCTCGAAACCCATTCATCCGGTGTCAAGGTTCGTACAGAAACGAAAAATCTTGGCAAAGTTTATGTATGGGAATTGCCTGTACGCATTTTTCACTGGGTGAATGTCCTGAGTATTCTTGCATTAATACTGACGGGGATCTATATCGGTAATCCGTTTATAGGTTCATCAGTTCCTGAAGAGGCTTATTACTCTTATGTTATGGGCTGGGCGCGTTATATTCATTTCTTTGCAGCCTTTATCTTTACAGCAAATATTATTTTAAGAGTTTACTGGTTCTTTAAAGGTAATAAATATGCAAAAACCAATCCTTTTAAGAAAGCGTTTTGGTCGGATGTTTTAGAGACAACAAAGTTTTATCTGTTCTTGAAGAATAAGAAAAAACATACGCCGGGACATAATTCTTTGGCCCAATTGGGTTATATCATCTTTATCGGATTGGGTTCTCTTATTATGATTCTCACCGGGATCTATTTGTATTTTGAACCCCAGTTTCAATCAATACCGGTTGCTAAACTGGGCGCACTGTTCGGCGGAGACAGTTTTTCAGTCCGCTCCTTCCACCATATTGTAGCCTGGGGCTTTATCATCTTCATGGTGATCCATGTTTATTTGGCGATCCGTGAGGACTGGCTGAGCAAAAATGGAACAATTTCCTCCATTTTTACAGGCTACAAAACCGAGCAAGTAGAGAACAACGATGAAAAAGCTCAAGGTGAAAAGCGTGACTAATCCGATTCTTGCCGGAAAAAAAATCAATATTATCGGCATCGGCAACACCCTCTATACTGATGAGGGTGTTGGCGTCCATATTTTGCCCTATCTTGAGGAAGCATTGGCCGGCTTCGACAATGTGGAAATCATTGACGGAGCAACAGATGCCATGCGGCTGCTTGAACCGGTGGAGGAAGCAGATTACCTCATTATTGTTGACGCCGTCAATGCCGGTAAACCCGGAGGAGAACTGATTACTCTTCGTCAGGAGGAAATTCCAAAGTATTACGGAGTAAAAATGTCCGTTCACCAAATTGGTTTTCAGGAGGTTCTGTTGGCCGCTGATTTGCGGGGCAGACTCCCGAAGGAAATGGTCATGTTTGGTGTTCAGCCGGCGAGTCTGGAGTTGAATGTCGGACTGTCCGAGACAGTGAAGGAAAAGATTCCGGAACTGACGGCATCCGTTGTGGAGCAAGTTCAAAAGTGGAGTGACAACAGTGAACAGGGCTGAATTTTTTGCAGAAATGCGAAAGGGGTTTCTGAAGACGATTAAAGAAATTTCTTCTCCTTTTATTGCGGAGGATTTGGAAAAGCTCGATCATTTAGCGGACAAAGTGGCCGGTGTGAGATGGATGATTGCCGGAAATAAGGATAATTTTGCCCCCGGTGATGTCCATGATCTCTTTCTTGCCGGTCAATCAGTTTTTCTTTTTTGCGGGGAGAAGGAATTTACGGCGTACAGAAAGCTTTGTCTTTCTTGCCGGACTGTACCGCAGTGGATTCCTTATGAAAAGAAATTAAAATGTCTTTCTTGTGAAAAGGAATTTCACGTTGAACAGGGAAGCGGTGATTTAAAGTTGCAGCGCTGCCCTGTAAAAATTGACGAAGAACATGTTGTCATCGGCATTTCAGCCGGATAATTTCCGCATTAAACAGACGCTGACAGCAACCGTCGTTTTAAGGAACGAAGGAAGAATAAACCCGGTCCTTTGACAGATTTCAGAAGCGCGTCTGCCGGCAGCAAACAGCCGTCATGAAGAACGGATTTATTATAGGAGAACAGCACTTTTGTGAATCATTTACAAATATTAGAAAGTAAGGAAGAGAACTATGCACGAAATGGCCTTAAGGGGGGATATCCTTCAGCTTGTTGAAAATGATGCCCGCTCTCGCAATTTTAAGCAAGTGGATAAGGTTGAGTTAATCGTTGGTGATTTAAGCAATGCAATGCCTGATGCACTGGAAATGGCCTTCGATGTTTTCCGGGCAAGAGGACTTGGAATGCTGTCAGAGGGAGCACAGCTTGTCATTCATAAGGAGGCGGCCAGATCGAAATGTGTGATTTGCGGACACGAGTATACTCCTGATCGCCGTCTCAGCATTTGTCCCGAATGTGCATTGCCGAGCGGAAGGCTTATTGCCGGAGAAACATTTAAAGTTCAATCATACGAAGGGAGTTAATACAAATGAAAATTAACCTGGATACAGAGGTACTTACTGATAACAATGCTGCTGCAAAGTTCAACAGGGATTTATTCACAAAACACAAAACACTTGTTGTCAATTTAATGAGTTCACCGGGTGCAGGGAAAACGACATTGCTTGAAAAAACCATTGCCGCATTGGGTAAAGAATATTCTATTGGCGTCATTGAAGGCGACCTGGCTACGGAGAAGGATGCCGACCGCATTCGTGCCCTCGGTGCAAAAGCAGTTCAAATTAATACGAATGGCGGCTGTCATTTGGATGCACGGATGATTGCCAAAGTCATTGATGAATTTGACCTGGAAAAGACAGATATTCTTTTTATTGAAAATGTCGGAAATCTTGTTTGCCCTTCAGGCTATGACCTCGGTCAAAACCATAAAGTTGCAATTCTCAGCGTTCCTGAAGGAAATGATAAAATTCCAAAATATCCGGTTATGTTCCGCCGTACGGAACTGGTCGTCCTGAATAAAATTGACCTGTTGCCCTATTTGGATTTTGATGTGGACATGGCGATAGAGGATTTGAAAGGGATTAACCCGGAATCAAAATTAATCCGGTTGTCATCAAAGACGGAAGAAGGCTTAGATGAGTGGCTGACATGGATCAAAGAAGCTTACCGGAATCTGCAGGAGCAGTAAGAGTAACCGTTAAAGGGCGGGTTCAGGGCGTTGGATTCCGTCCTTTTATCTTTCAATTGGCGGAACGTTTTTCCATTAAAGGTACTGTTCAAAACAATATGGACGGTGTGAACATTTGCGCAGAGGGATGCAAGCATAATTTGAACGGTTTTATATCTGCCATCAAGGAAAACGCGCCAAGATTGTCAAGAATTGATGAAGTCATTGTAGAGGAAGCGGAGAAAACCGGATACAGCGAGTTTAAAATTATTCCCAGTGACGGCAGCGGGCGGTCCTCGCTTGTGATTCCGGCCGACTCGGCAGTCTGTGATGAGTGCCTTGCGGAAATGCGGGATCCGGATAATTTCCGTTATCATTATCCTCTGATTAATTGCACGCAATGCGGTCCCCGGTATACGATCATTGACTCTCTGCCCTATGATCGTCCTTATACCGTTATGAAAAAATTTACGATGTGCAAAACTTGTGCGGAAGAGTATCAAGATCCGCATAACCGGCGCCATCATGCCCAGCCGATTTCATGCGAAAAGTGCGGCCCGGGCGTATTTTTATCGGATATGTCCGGACAAACAGTTGCCAAAGGGGACGAGGCTTTCCAAATTGCGGCAGACCTTCTTAAAAAGGGGAAGATTGTCGCCATTAAAGGAATCGGGGGATACCATCTGGCCTGTAATGCTTACAATGATGAGGCGGTAAGGACTCTCAGGCTGAGAAAAAAAAGACCGAACCGTCCACTTGCAGTGATGGCTGCAAATATGGAAACGGTTGAGGCCATTTGCCGGGTTTCCAAAAAGGAAAAGGAGATTCTTCAGTCTCCGGAGGCGCCGATTGTAATTTTGCTAAAAGAAGCATCCAACGGGCTGCCGGACAGTGTTGCCCCGGGAATGAGTACACTCGGTGTGATGCTGCCGTATACGCCGGTTCATCATTTGCTTTTTGATTTTGGAGCCGGTCCGGTGCTTGTTATGACAAGCGCCAATCCTTCAGGGCTGCCCATGCTTTATAAGGATGAAGAAGCATTCTCTTATTTGGCGGGGATTGCTGATTATATTCTTGCCAATAACAGAGGGATTCTTCACCCGATTGATGATTCGGTCGTTCAGGTGCTCGAGCAACAATTAACCTTTCTCCGCAGGGCCAGGGGCTATGTTCCGGACCCTTTCAGAACAAGGCATCCGGTACATGATATTGTTGCACTTGGTCCTCAGCAAAAAAATACGTTTGCTATCGGGAGACGGGAGCAAATTTTTATCGGCCCTCATATCGGTGATATGGAGAATCTTGAGATGGCCGATCATTTTGAAAGGGAACTTTCCCATCTTCTCAAATGGATGGGAACGACCGGAAGAAAAATTGCCGTCGACATGCATCCTCAATACACAACGACCATGATGGCCGGTGAAATGGACGGAAAAATAATTCCTGTTCAACACCATCATGCCCATATGGTTTCCTGTATGGAGGATAATCAAATCAGCGGCCCTGTTTTCGGAGTTATTTTGGACGGAACCGGATTTGGTGAGGACGGAAATATTTGGGGATTCGAAATCCTCTATGGTGATGAACAAGCTTACAAGCGTCTGGCGCATCTTGCGTATACCCATCTTCCCGGAAGCGCCAAAGCAGTACGCGAGCCATGGCGGAATGCGGCCGCGATGCTGATAGACTATTTTGATGATAAGGGCCTTGAACTGGCAGGAAAACTTTTTCCAGGGCGTGAACAGGAAATCGCTGTGATCGCCAATATGGTGAAGAAGAATATTAACAGTCCGCTTGCGGGAACATGCGGCCGTCTTTTTGATGCTGTCAGTGCCATTCTGGGCGTTTGTGAAGTGTCGACTTATGACGGAGAAGCGGCGGTTCGACTGTCAGAAATGATGTGCGTTCACGGTCAGCGTCATGCTCCTTATCCGTATAAAATCATTGACGGAAATGGGGAAACGGACACGATTGACTTTTCAGCTGCATTGCTGCAGATTGTTGAAGAACGTTTGCACGGACATGATACGAAGCAAATCGTAGAAAGATTTCATGAGACAGTGGCGGATATTTGTATTCAGACTGTTCTTAAATGGAGTGCGGAAGACGGCGAATTGAATAAGACCGTAGTTCTTTCCGGTGGCAGTTTTCACAATCCGTTTTTGAACATGGAAATCTCCCGCCGCCTGCGGGAACAGGGGTTTGCTGTGTACAGTCACAGAAAAGTACCGTGCAGTGACGGCGGTCTGTCCCTTGGTCAGCTTGTCATTGCCGCTAATAAGAAAGAATCATAGATTTTGATTTCTGGAACGGTTGTTTCATTTCAACAGTACAATTTTAAAGAAACAAGATTTCCGGAATTATCAATAAAAAGAACGTATAAACATCATGAGATCTTTCCGGTCGGGATTAGGAGAGCCCGTATTGGAAGAGCGAATTTTGCAGTTAAGGAGGACAAAAAATGTGTGTTGGTGTGCCGGCGAAGGTTATTGAAAAATATGAGTATTCCGCATTGGTAGATGTGATGGGTTCACAAATTACTGTCGGAATTATTTTTGTTCCGGAAGTGGAAGTGGGCGACTATGTCATAGTCCACGCAGGACAAGCCATGTCCGTTATTGATGAGGAGAATGCCAAGTTGAGCATTGAGGAATGGAGGCGCCTTGCTGATGCAGGAAATTCTGAATGAATTTTCAAGTCCGCAGTTAAGCAGGAAACTCCTTGAAAAAGTGAAGGAAAGTGCGGAGAAGTTTATAGAAAAACACGGCCGGCGCCCGGCAATTATGGAGGTTTGCGGTTCTCACACCCACGCCCTTGCGGAAACAGGTATTAAAAAGGTTTTGAAGGATTATGTAAACTTAATCTCAGGACCGGGCTGTCCGGTGTGTGTAACTGAGCAAAAATCCATCGATGCGATGATCAAACTTGCAGACGGCCCTGACCGGATTATATGCACCTTTGGTGATATGGTCCGTGTTCCCGGGACAGAACAAAGTCTGTTGGAGGCTAAGACGGCAGGAAAAGATATCCGCATCGTCTATTCCCCGCCTGATGCCGTGAAAATTGCCGAAGAAAATCCGGATAAAGAGGTTATTTTTCTCGGCATCGGCTTTGAAACGACGATTCCCATTTTGGCAGTGGCTCTTCAGGAAGCCTTGCAAAAAAACATTAAAAATTTTTCAATGTGGATGACGACGAAACTTGTTGAGCCGATTTTACGGACATTGCTGGATACAAATGCAACGAAAATCGACGGGTTCCTGCTTCCCGGGCATGTATCCATCGTTCTCGGAAAAAATGATTATCAATATTTAGCGGAAGAATATAAGATTCCCGGAGTCATTGCCGGGTTTGAACCGGTGGAAATGCTCAGTTCGATCTATAAATTAATTAATCAGTTTCTTGACGGACGGGCAGAAATTGAAAATGATTATCCTGCTGTAGTATCTGATGAAGGAAATCCCGTTGCCAAACAGTTGATTGCCAAATATTTCGAGCCGGTTGATGAGGCGTGGCGGGGGATTGGCATTATTCCGAAAAGCGGGATGGATATTCGCGGGGAATTTGCTGAATTTAACGCAAAAAACCGCTTCCAAATTACTGTGGGAGAACCGCGGAAAACAAAATGCCGCTGCGGAGAAATTATCCGGGGAATGGTCGCTCCGGAGGATTGTCCGTTGTTCGGAAAAGCGTGCACCCCGCTAAAGCCGATAGGTCCCTGCATGGTGTCGGCAGAAGGAACGTGTGCAGCACATTATCAATACATGAGGGAGGATTGACCGATGGAGGAAAGAATTAGCTTGGCCCATGGCGACGGAGGGGAACTGGCCCATAAATTAATCGGGGATGTATTTGTCCGGGCGTTCGGCCATACTGAAGAGTCCCGTTTTGATGCGGCTCTGTTCACTGTTCCTTCCGAAAAAATCGCCGTGACAACAGACAGCTTTGTCGTTAAGCCGGTCTTTTTTCCCGGAGGAAATATCGGCAAATTGGCCGTAGCCGGAACTGTCAATGATATAGCGGTCAGCGGTGCCGTTCCCCTTTATTTAACAGCCGGATTTATTATAGAAGAAGGTTTTAAAATAAAAGATTTAAAGGAAATTGCAGAAACGATGGCCGCAGAAGCGGAGAAAGCCAATGTCCGCATTATTGCCGGCGATACGAAGGTCGTGGAAAAAGGCAGTATTGACGGTATCTATATTAATACAAGCGGTGTCGGCTATGTGGAAAAAAACCGGGCCGTTAATCCTGACGGGATGGAACCCGGGGATTCAATTATCGTGAACGGAACCATTGGAGATCACGGCATCGCCATTCTGGCTGCCCGCGGAGAATTGGGCATACAGACAGAACTGCCGAGTGACTGTGCGGCTCTGAACGGTTTAATCAAAAATGTTTTAAGTGAAGTTGACGGGGTAAGGATCATGCGGGACCCGACAAGGGGAGGGCTTGCAACAACGCTGGTGGAAATTGCCGAAGATTTTCAGGCAACGCTGGAGATTGATGATGAACTGATTCCGATCCGTCAGGAAGTGCAGGGAGCATGCGATATTCTCGGTTATGACCCTCTTTATCTTGCCAATGAAGGAAAAGTGATCTTTATTGTGAAAAAAGAGAGGGAGGAGCAAGTTCTTAAAATACTAAGAGAGCATGAATTAGGACAGAATGCAGCCGTCATCGGCCGGGTTGTGAACAGGGAGAAAGGCCGGCTTCAGCTAAAAACCGCTTTGGGTACGACAAGAAGATTAAACCGCCTGTCCGGCATGATGCTTCCGAGAATTTGCTAACCCTGTCATTTTTCAGATTGTCATGATAAAAGGGAATAGAGAATGCGGCTCTATTCCCTTTTGCCATTATTTAATAAAATCATTCCATTCCCTGATAAAAGGAGCGGTTTTTTCATTCGGTGATTCAATGACTGCTTTAGTCTCTCCTGTTTGGCGGATTTCCCCTTCCATCAATATCGCCAGTTTATCAGTCAAGAATTTTACTTCCAAAAGATCATGGCTGACAAAGACGGTTGTTGTATTTGTCTTTTTTAATATTTCTTTCAGTTCCTTGAGGAGCTGAATCTTCGTCGGGAAATCCAGGGCGGCAAAAGGTTCATCCAGGAATAAGACTTCCGGATCCAGAATTAACGCCCTGGCCAGATTTACCCTCTGTGCTTCGCCCCCCGATAAATGATAAGCATGTTTTTTGGCAAGATGGGAAATCTTAAAAACGTCCAGCCAATAGTCCACTTTTTCTTTGATTAGCTTTTTTGGCACCTTGCGCACCTTCAGGCCGATGGCGACATTTTGGTAAACAGATGTATTTAACAGGGAGGCCTGTTGCATGGCTATGGCAAATTTTCTGCGCAGATCAATCGTGATATTTCCTGCTTCAATTCTTTTTTGCCTATATTCAATCCTTCCTTCATTCGGAAAATCAAGCAGGGAAAGGAGCTTCAGGAGCGTACTTTTTCCGGCTCCGTTCGGTCCCATAATCCCCATAATATCATTTTCCTCTACAGAGAATTCTTTTATATTAAGGACTGTCCTTTTATTGATTTTATAAACGACATTTTCCATTTTTAATAACGGGCTCATGCTTTTTTACTCCTTTGCTGCAGGAACGTCAGTAAGAAGGTAATAATAAAGGCGATTGCCATCAGGACAAATGACAGAGCAAAGGCAATATCAAAATTTCCTTTAGAGACTTCCATAACAATGGACGTTGTTAATATTCTTGTTTCCCCGCGCAGATTCCCCCCAACCATCTGGGCAGCTCCAACTTCTGCGATTACTCTTCCGAAACCGGCAATAATGGCTGCCAAGATGGATACTCTAGTCTCCAGGAGCAAAATCCTCAGCATTTGCGCTTTTGTTGCTCCAAGAGCCTTTATCTGTAAAAGCATTTTCTCATTAATTTGTTGAAAAGCGCTTGCCGTCAGGCCGGTTATAATCGGGAAGGAGACAAGCACTTGTGCCATCACGATTGCCGTCGGTGTAAACAGAAGGGAGAGATGTCCCAATGGTCCGGAGCGCCATAAAAGAATGGTAATCCATAAACCTGCGACAACCGGTGGAAGCCCCATTAATATGTTTATAATGGTAAGAATAAACTTCCTGCCCCAAAATCTCTTCAAGCCTAAAAATACTCCGCAAGGGATTCCGAGAATCGTGCTTATAATCACGGCTGTCAAAGAGACCCGAATCGTCCGGAATGCAATTTCATAAACCTCGGCATCGCCGGTAATAAACATATAAAAAGCTTTTACTAAACCGTCTATTAATAAATCCAAATTTTCTCAACTCTCTTCAGGGCCGGATTTATCCCCGGCAGTGAATATGTATTGTGGGATTTAACAGTTAAAACAAAGCCCGGTAAGAGCATATGGATATGTTTTACCGGGCTTATTTGCAAACACTCCCTATTCTTCTTTATATTTAAAGAACAAGGATTGTCCGTATTTATCCTTTCCGAATTCTTCAATTGCATCTTGCACTTCATCATCGATCATAAATTCAACAAAGGCTTTTGCTCCCTCACTGTTAATTTTATCACCTTTTTCAGGGTTTACCTGCATAACATGATAAATATTTAAGAGCGCTTCGTCGCCTTCCACCAAAATTTCCATATCCTCATAATTCTTTTTCTGGGCTAAGTAGGTGGCTCTGTCTGTTAACACATAGGCTTGTTTTTCAGCAGCAACCTGAAGTGTATTCCCCATTCCCTGGCCGGTTTCTATATAATTTGTATTTTCATTTGGAGTGATATCGAGTGATTTCCAAATTCCAAGCTCTTTTTTATGGGTTCCGGAATCATCTCCTCTGGAGGCAAATGCCGCTTTGTTTTCATGGATAGTTTTGAAAGCCTCTTCGACCGGTTTGCCTTTGATTCCTGCAGGGTCAGCTTTCGGACCGACAATGATGAAGTCATTATACATAACCCGTTTGTAATTGATTACATCGCCATTGTCAACAAGTTCCTTTTCCGCATCAGGAGCATGGGTAAGAAGGACATCCGCTTCCCCTTTTTCTCCCATAGCAAGCGCTTGACCTGTTCCTACTGCAATGATTTGCACGTTATAAGGATGTTTTTCTTCAAACATGGGGACGAGCAACTCTTCAAGGAGTCCGCTGTCCCGTGTGCTGGTGGTTGTGGCTAAAATTAAATTGGTAACCTCTGTTTCTTTTTTTCCTGTTTTATCTCCATTTTCATCATCCGTGTTTTTTCCGCAAGCGGCTGCAAACAGGAGTGTAAAAGCGATTAAGCTGAAAAATAGAAGTCTTTTCCATGTTTTCATTGTGTATTTCCTCCTATCTTGTTTTAAAAATGATTTTTCCGAATTCGCTAAAATCATACCCTTTAAGACTTTCAACGCTTTCCTTAAAAGAGGTCAGCTGGATAATATCCAATAGAGTTTTCAATGCCCGCTCATTTTCAGGTGTCCAGCGGAACACGAGATCGAATTGTTCTTTTGCAACCGGAATAAAATCAAGATTAAGCTGTTCGGCTGCGGAACGGATTCCGAGGGCGCAATCTGCTTTGCCGTTGCTGACGGCTGTTGCAACGGATAAATGATTCCATTCCTCATTTTGATAACCTTTGATTCCTGACGGGGAGATATTTTCCCTGGCCAGGAAGGAATCGAGAAGGAAACGGGTTCCCGAGCCTTTTTGCCGGTTGACAAAGGTAATATCGGTTCTCGTCAGGTCGTGAAGCCCTTTAATTTCCTTTGGATTTCCCTTGGGAATAATCAGTCCTTGTTCCCGGCCGGCAAGTCTGACTACTGTGAGCGGTTCCAGAACAAAGAATAATTTAATGAAGGGGAGATTATATTCCCCTGTGGACGGATCAAGCAAATGAATGGCAGCCACATCACAGTTTCCGCGGTAGAGCATCAATAATCCTTCCAGGCTGCCCACAAAAGTTGGGTGCACCGTCAGGAAATCTGCCTGTGCGGTTATGTACTTAATAAGATGCTCAACCAAAAAATCATGACTACCCGCGATATGAAGAGATTCGTTCCATTGCTCAAGATTTGCCTGTTCTCTTAAGCCCGGCATGGTGGAACTGAGAGTTTTATACCTTTCTACTTCAGACTTTTCAATACGCATTTTGTTCCCGACTTTGACTGCATTTAATTCTCCGCGTTTAATTAGTTCATAGACAGTATGCTTTGAAATCCTGAATAATTGGGCTACTTCATCGGGAGTATACATTTCATCACTCAAATTATCACCCCCTATAGGCTTTATAAATTAAACATAACAAAAAGAATATGAAATATCTGTGACATTTTTCGTATTCGTTAAGTTTTATTAAGTTTTGATAAGTAGTATTCGCAAAAAGTTCATCTTTTTTTCACATATTTTAAATGTAAAAGACGGCGATTATGAATTTCATATCAACCTCTCGCTAAAAGCAAAAAAATCCAATACAATAAAAGCAGGAATAAAATGAACCTTTCGACAGAGTGGTTATTAGCGGGAACAATAAAAAGTAGGTGAAATGATTGGCAGCGACACATTTGTTTTTTAATACAGATATAGGAGTGAAGAAACCTGAAAATATTCGCAATAAAAATCAAAGTTGTCCGTTCTGCGCCAGGGATCAACTGACAGATATCATTGATGTTGAGGAACCGATCATCCTTCTTAAAAACAAATACCCTGTTCTGGAGAATGCTTATCAAACAGTACTTATCGAAACGGACGAATGTTCGAGCGAATTATCCCTGTATTCAAAGGAACATCTTGTAAAGCTTTTTACTTTTGCCATTAAACATTGGCTTGATTTTCAGGAAAGCGGCAAATTTAAATCGGTAATTTTTTTCAAAAATCACGGTCCGTTGTCAGGCGGTTCAATCTCACATCCCCATATGCAAATTGTCGGCTTGTATGATATTGATTACATGAAAAAGGTTCCTCTTTCATCTTTTGAAGGACTTCCCATCGATGAAAAGGGCGGTGTTCTCTTTAATCTTTCCGCAAAACCGAGAGTAGGTTTTTATGAGTTCAATGTGCGGATGACAGAACCCGGACAAATACCTGTTTTTGCAAACTATGTGCAAATAGCCGTCCACTATATATTGAATAATTTTCCATTTAAATGTAATAGTTATAATTTGTTTTTCTATAAACCGGGAAAAGACATTTATGTGAAAATTATGCCCCGCTTTATAACGACGCCGTTATATATCGGCTACTCTCTTCCACAAATTCCAAGCAATTTGCAGAAAATGAGAAATGAAGTCATAAATAAATATTTTAGTTGATATTTTTTGGAATAAGGGGTTTGCGCACATTGATTTGCTTAAGACGGCCTCCCGTTTTCCGGAACAGATACAGTCTGTCTTTGTATGAAAATTGGGGCTTTAAATCATCACAACATATGCAAGGGGATTTTTCCGGAGGACTGAACTTGGGAATCCGTTATGTTTTTTTGAACTCTGTGCCGGAAAATTTTATCGGACTTAGTGTTCCTTTGATGGGTTTTTGCGGGGTTGCCCACCGGTCTATTGCGGACTTTTATGAAATCATAGTAATTAAAAAAAGAGACCGTTCTTGAAATGACGGTCTCTTTCCTGTTAATATTTTTGTTACTCGATTACACCTGTTTCTGTTATTGTTACCTTTGGTTTTATATCAACAGAAAGGTCTTTATATAATGTTGATAGCCAGTTTTCCATATCAAAATTTCTTATTTGTGTTTTGGCAAACTGGCCGAAACCAATTGGATCGATCTCTTTTTCCTGAAAGCGGCTGATTAATTCCATGCATTCTTCATAAATAATCTTTTCAAATTCTTTTTCCACGCTTTTGACGGTCGAAGGATTCAATTCCTCCCCGTTAAATTCATCTATAATTCCGTTTACTTTAATTTTCACCCTGATTTTAAGGGGATTTTGCTGCAATAAACTAAAATTATGGCTGGAACGGATATCTCTGACTGACGCTTCTCCTTCTTTGGTCTTAACAGAATGAAGACCTTCACTGTATTTATCGGAAAGGAGTTTAAAAAAGAACATTTTTTCAGCGGGAATGGAGTCGGCAATTTTGCCGTATTTAAAGAAACTGATGCCGGTTAATTCCACATTGCCGGCTTCCGTTTTTCTTAAAAGGGGCATAAACGGTGTTTTCCCTGTCTGATAATAATCAGAAAAAAAACGCTGCATATTGGTGCGTGGCAAATCTTCGTGTTTAATATTATGTTCGATGATTTTTGCCACATGTTCCCCCGTGCTTCTGATTCCGTATTTTCCTTTGAGAAATTCTTTTGCCGTTCCATCAATGACACCCAGAAAAATAGTTGAACCAACCCTCGGATCCCGGTGAAAGGAATCCACTAAATCCAGTATTCCCTGTTTTTCAGCCAGTTCCCTGCCGAATACAACGGTGTTAATACTTCCTGTTACGACCGGATCTGTGGTTTGCCGGCTGATATCCTGAAGGACGGTTTTTTTCATGCGGGCTCTGCCGGTAAAGGTTTTATCTTTCGGGGGTTGGTCAGGAAGATAATCCGGATACACAACAGTTGCCTGAATGTTTACTCCGTCACAATAATCAAATCCGAGTCCGTTGACAAGAACGATATCATCTAAGATTGATTTTTCCACACAGCCGGAAAGGGCGGCTGAGAACATAAATAAAGTGAGAATTTTAGGAAGACGGACCATTTTTCTTCACCCTCCGTGCTATCAAGACTGCTATAAATAAAATAGGAACATAGACAAAGTTAAAATAAAATCCGGCGGTTCCTGCAAAGCTTACGTACTTTTGTATTGACGTTCTTGTAGAAAACAAACTTACGGCTGCCAAGCAAAACAGAGCCAAAACAGCTACGGATGTTTTTTGCCTTATGCCAAAAATCTGTTTCGCTATCCTCCCGGATGCCCAGAGAGGGATACAAATATTGGGGAGAATAATTAAACACCAGTTGGCAATCCCGATATATTCAAACCGCTCCACAAAGGGCATTTGAACAATTTTCCACATCGTTATGGTCGGCCAGATATTTTTTTGAAGCTGCTCCCTGGGAAAATAAGCAAAGGCAATGAGAGCCAGATATAAATGAATAGCCACTGTAAGTAAAAGTCCCATATGGGCCCATTTTTTCGCCTTTATCGGTTCTTTAATAAACGGATAAAAGAAAAGTATTGCTTCAAACCCGGCAAATGCATATGTCATCGTATAGGCACCTTTCAGCAGGTCTGTGAATGAATGATCGAATATTGGTAAAAGGTTTGTAAAATCGGCATAGGGCAGCACGAGTAAAAATATAAACAAGATATAGACCGGAATGATAACGGAAAAAAATGCCGCCCCTGTTATGACCCTGAATCCGCCTGTTACGAGATATAAGATGAGGATAAAAAACACAAGAGAAAACCAAAATGTTTGCAGGGACGGAAACATCCAAACCTGGATGATTTCAATATAACTCCGGAGTATGGCGACAATGGTTAAGCATAAATAAAGGATGACGAATATGCCCAATATTTTACTGATCCATTTCCCAAAAACAAATTCATGAACGGACATGATATCCCCGTCAACGGTGCTGCACATTTTCAGAATCAACCACATGATGATGTGGATGGCAACAGCAATGATTAAGATGGATATCCAGCCGTCATAGCCTGCTTCTTTTGAGATGGGCCGCTGAAAGCCGAGAACTCCCACACCGATTTGATTGGCATGGATCAGAAATAGAACAAGGAAAGGAGATATCTTTTTGTTTTCAGGAATGTGTATTTTCATATGAAGACCTCTCTATTCGTCAATATCCTTTTTTTTCTTTAAATCCCTCTCATTGAAACGCATGGGCCTTTTTGGTCTCAAATACTGCGGCCTCCGGTACAGGGCCGTAAAAGGAAGCCTCAGGATAGAGTCCCTTAAATCATATTGTCTCGGCGGATACAGGGGCTCTAAATAGGGTCTTCCCAAAGAGGTCAGGCGGAGAAGATGGGCCATCAGAAAACATAAACAAATAAAAATGCCCAAAAGTCCCCAAAGCTCCGCAAAAATTAAAATGGGAAAGCGGATGAGCCGAATCGTATTGCCAATTCTGTAGACAGGAGTTGTAAAGGAAGCCAAAGCAGCAAGGGCAATTATAATCAACAGAACATTACTGGTGAGTCCGGCTTCCACACTCGCTGTTCCGATTACTATTCCGCCAACGATTCCAATCGTTTGTCCAACCTTTGTCGGCAAACGGGCACCGGCTTCTCTCAAAAGTTCAATGGTCAGCTCAAGAAAAAGAGCTTCCAAAATGGGCGGAAAAGGAATGGCTCCCCGGGATGCAACCAGCGTGCCCAGTAAATCTTCAGGAATTAATTCATAATGATATGATATGGTTGCCACATAAAGGGGGGTGGCAAGAACGGAAAAAGAGATGGCAAACAGACGAATCAACCTGATAAAAGATGCCATTGTCCAATTTAATAGATAATCCTCAAAAGAGCTAAAACATTCCACCAATGTTGTAGGTGCGATCAGTGCGTGGGGAGAGCCGTCTACAAGGATGGCTACTTTCCCTTCCGTCAATGTGGCCGCAACCCGGTCCGGCCGTTCGGAATCTAATAATTGCGGAAAAAGGGAGTGACTGTTGTCACTGATCATTTGCAAAATATAAGAGTTGTCGGAAATTTCATCAAACTCGATTTCTTTTATCCGCTGCCGGACGGTATTCACATTTTCCATATCAACGATTCCCTCTATATAGAGAATGGCTACACATGTCTGCGACAGATTGCCGACTGTGAGTTTTTCCGTTATAAGTTCTTTCATGGGAAGCCTTCTTCGTATTAGATTAAGATTATGTTTAAGCGATTCCACAAAAGCTTCTTTAGGTCCCAGAACACTGAATTCAACTTCCGGCAAGGTGACATTCCTGACAATTTCCTTTTGCGCAGAAAAAATGCAGTATGTTTCTTTATCCCCGTCTATTGTTAACAATACAGACCCGTTCAATAACTTCTGTTCAATCTGGTCTTTGTCATTGGTAATTTCCACTTCGGACAAGGGAAGGATGTCCTTAACCTCCTCGATCCGATGGAACTTTTCCTCTAAAAGCTTCGGTAAGGCTGATTCATGAAGAATCTTTTCATCAACGAGAGTCTCTATAAATGAAAGGGTAAATGAGATTTGTGTTTTCGGATTTTTATAGGAAACGGAGCGAAAGTCTTTTGATTTCTGCAGCAGATCCTCTAAACGTTTATCACGGTTATCGTTATTCTTCTTCTTTCTTCTCCAAAAAAGCTTTTTCATAAACTGTCTCCCCGATGAATAAATGTGATTATATCCGGACCCGGTTTTTGGCAATTTTGTGATCCCGGGAACGTCACCGGTTTTTGATCATCAAATGTTTTGGAAATTAATTTTAGTATTTCCTGATACTTTCCATTTATCCCGGAATACCCGCGCTTTTGGAATGCGGAAATTCCCGCCGAAAGAGGGTGGATGTGTTCGAGAGGCTGTTGAGTAATTTTTTTCACTATGTATCGGCAAACAAAACCTTGGAAAGGTTTTTCAGAAAACACGGAAAGGCGCTTGGCGCTTCCCGCTTTGTGGCCGGGGAACGGATCGAGGAAGCGGCAACGGTTGTCAAGGAATTGAACGACCGCGGTTTCTCCGCCACCGTCGCTTATTTGGGGGAGTTTGTCGCGGATGAAGAGGAAGTTCATAAGCGTGCCGACGTTTATATTCAAGTTGTTAGAGCAATCGAAAAGCATAAGCTTAACTCCCAGATTTCGATCAAATTAACATCATTGGGCTTGGATATTTCCACTGAACTGGCACAAAGAAATGTCCACCGGATATTGGAAGCAGCCGGAGAAGCGGGAGTCTTTGTAACGATCGACATGGAGGATTATTCACGATATGAAAAAACATTAAGCCTGTTTGAGATGTTGCGGAAAGAATACGATTGGGTGGGAACGGTTCTTCAGGCTTATTTGCACCGGACCGTTGATGATTTAAATGAATTGAACCGTTTGAATCCCCATCTTCGGCTTGTAAAAGGAGCCTATAAAGAATCTCCCCGGGTTGCTTTCCGGGAAAAAAGTGCTGTCGATGAACAATTCCGGAGAATTATTAAGCTTCAAATGTTGAACGGTCATTTTGCGGCCGTGGCGACACATGACGGTAAAATGATTGAATATACGAAAGAACTTGCCCGGGAATACCGGATTCCTAAAGACAAGTTTGAATTTCAAATGCTTTACGGGATCAACCGCCAATTGCAACATGAACTTTTGCGGGAAGGGTATCATATGCGGATATATGTTCCCTTTGGAGAGGACTGGTTCGGCTATTTTATGCGGAGACTGGCGGAACGCTCGGCTAATGCCGCATTTGTATTGAAGGGGATTTTCCGAAAATAATATGGAAGCAGAAAGGGCCGCCGGAAAGTCAGCCCTTCCAGCCGAAAACAGGGAGCAGTTATTGTTTAAACTGATTGTTTTGGCTGTTTTTCTTGTCATTTTTGGCCCGTTCGAAGCCCGGCCCTGCATTTCCTTTTACACTTGCTGCACTTACTCCGGTTTTAGAAGGATTTTTCTTTAATTTGGCCACAGCGAACACCTCCTCTTATGTAATTTCTCCTAAGAAGGAAAAACTAGTCTCATCCGGCGTGAATAAACTTTTACAATAAATGGTTGCTATTTATTGCCTGAATTTTCAAATTATTTTATAGTAAAGGTATCCATAGTAAGTGCTATGTTTTTTTCAGGATAATTGATTGACGATTCAATCGAACAGGAGGGAACCCAGTTGACCCGACAAATAAAAAAAGCTGCTGTACTCGGTTCAGGTGTAATGGGCTCGGGGATCGCCGCAGTTTTGGCAAATGCAGGAATCCCCACATTATTACTTGATATTGTCCCCAACGAATTAACGGAAACAGAAAAAGCAAAAGGACTCACACTGAAAGATCGTGCAGTCCGGAACCGGATTGCAGATACCTCTCTAAAAAGGCTTTTGAAACAAAAGCCGGCTCCATTAACTGCAAAAGAACAACTCTCATTCATCAAGACAGGAAACCTGGAAGATGATTTATCCAAAATAGAGGAAGCAGATTGGATTATTGAAGCAGTTGTAGAAAATTTGGATGTCAAAAAGGCATTATTTGCCGGGGTTGACAAGTACCGGAGGCCGGGAAGCATTGTCAGTTCAAATACTTCGGGGATCAGTATAACCGCGATGGCGGAAGGAAGATCCGCAGATTTTAAAAAACATTTCCTCGGGATTCATTTTTTTAATCCGCCCCGTTATTTAAAACTCTTAGAAGTCATTCCGACCCTCGACACCAGCCGGGATGTTGTTGAGTATATGAAAAGATTTGGCGCGGAAACGCTCGGCAAAGGGGTGGTTGAAGCAAAGGACACGCCAAACTTCATTGCCAACCGCATCGGTACATACGGTTTGATGATCACGGTGCAAGAAATGTTTAAGGGCGGATACAGTGTCGGAGAAGTCGACTCGGTGACAGGTCCGCTGATAGGAAGACCGTCAAGCGCCACGTTCCGTACTCTCGATGTGGTCGGTCTTGATACTTTTGCCCATGTGGCCCGAAATATGTACGACCGGACAGATGGAGAGGAACAAAAAGTTTTTCAAATCCCTTCTTTTATTGATGAAATGTTGCAAAAAGGCTGGCTCGGAAGCAAATCAGGCCGCGGCTTTTATTATAAAAAAGGCAGCGAAATACTGGAACTTAATCCCGATACCATGGAATACCGCCCCCGCCGCAAGCTCCGTGCTCCTTCCATTGAGATGAGCAAGCAGGCAAAAGGGCAGGCGGCAAAGCTGCAAACGCTTATTTATTCAAATGACCGGGCCGGAGCATTATTGTGGAATATTTTCAGCCGGGTTCTTATCTATTCGGCCGAACTTGCAGGTGTCATTGCTGATGATATTGTTTCCATTGAT